>NZ_JBYTEM010000001.1:0-251979 GCF_058789735.1 Rhodanobacter sp. FW106-PBR-R2A-1-15
TGGGTCTGGTTAGTCGAAGCGCGTATCCTCGCCACTAGACTCGCAAGCTGATTGTTTTGTCGACACCCTCTCAGTGCGGCCAGCGCGAGCGGCGGCTTCATGAACATCGAAGGCGAACTCATGGTCGCTGCATGCCGATCGGGCCTGCGAGGGAGTGCGGGGTCGCACCTGGCCATGGTCGGCGACTACGGTGCCATCGTGCTCGACATGCTGCTGCCTGGGTTGGCCGGCGTGGAGCTGTGCCGCAAGCTGCGCAAGGACGCCGGGATAGCCACGCCCGTGCTGATGCTGAGTGTGCGCGGCTCGACCGACGACAGGATCGATGGCCTGTGGATCGGCGCCGACGACTGCCTGGCAAGACCCTTCGCGGCGAGGGAGCTGCTGGCCCGCCTGTCGGTGCTGATCCGCCGCGATCGGCGCCAGGTCTCCGCCGAGGTGCCGATCGTCAACGACCTGGGGCCGGAAGTGCGGATCTTGCGTGCGACGCGCGCCGGTTGCGCACTCAACCTCTCGCCATCTGCCTCAAGCTGCTGACCATAAGCTCATGCGCGAATCGCCGCACATCGTGAAAAGGCGGGACCTGACCACACCGCCATGACGGCTGCATTGGCGTCAGCGCTCCCGCGGATCGCCCGTGTTTGGTCCGGCGCGGATGCCTACGGCTTTTCTAGCCGCCGCAGGAACACGCCCATTTCCTTCTCGGCCTGCTTGTCGCCGCGCGCGGCTGCCGCGGCGATGCCACGGCGCCAGGCATCGGCGGCCGCCGCGGCGTCGCCGTTGGCCAGGCAGGCCTTGCCGAACAGTTTCCACGCCGCCGAATAGGTCGGGTCGAAGTCGAGCGCGCGGCGCAGTTCGTCGGCCGCCGCGCCGGCGTCGCCTTCGGCCAGCAGCGCGTTGCCCAGCGAGAAGCGCAGCAGCGCACCGTCGCGCGGGCCGCCGCATTGCTGGCGCAGGTTGGCGATCAGGTTCGCGCTCATGGCTGCACGCGGTAGCGCCAGTCGTCGGCCGGGTAGATCCGGGTCGGCTGGGCCGGTTCCGGCGGGATCAGCCCGGCGCGCAGGTCGGCCAGCGAGGTGGCCGGCCAGACCACCAGCCACGACGAGCGGAATGGCTGCGCCAGCAGCGCGTAGCGCAGGTCGTTCGCATCCGGTCTGTGTACGTGCAGCACGATCAGGCCGTTGGGATGGGCGCGGGCGAAGTCCTGCACGGCCTGGTTCTGCACCACCGGGTTGCCCAGTAGTTCCGTGATCGGCCGGGTCAGCCGGCCCTCGAAATGGAACTGGCCCTCGTAATTGCCGAGGAAGGCGATCGCCTGGTTGGCCTGGTCGGCGGCGCCGAGCAGGCGCGCGGCGGGGCGCAGGTCGTAGCGCGGCCACAGGGTCAGCGTGAACAGCGTGTTGAGCGCCAGCACGCCGATCAGCCCGGCCACCGCCAGGCGGCGCAGCTCGCCGCGGCCGCGCAGCAGCAGCAGTGCGCCCAGCAGCAGGAACACCACGCTGAAGTAGCGGCTGTACGGCGCCGCCGCGTCGGCCCACTCGCCATGCAGGTGATTGCCCGCCACCAGCAGCGGCAGCAGGAACAGCGCCACGGCAAACGCGATGCCGCCCACGCCCAGCGGCCAGGTGCCGATCCAGCCGTTGTAGGCCAGGTTCGGCCGGCGCTCGCGCAGCACGGCGATCGCACCGGCCAGCAGCAGGGTGATGCCGCCGAGTTCCGGCAGCGGGTAGTACAACTGCTTGCCGCTGATCAGCGACAGCATGAGGAAGGTGGGCAGCAGCCAGCACAGCGCGAAGCGCAGACCCGCTTCCAGCGGCCGGCGCAGCGCGGCCACCGCCAGCCAGGCGCGCGGCCAGCCGCTGAACGGGAACAGCATCACCGGCAGCCACAGCAGGTAGAACCAGATCGGCTCAGCGTGGTTCTGCAGGTCCTTGCCCTGGGCCAGCTTGTCGACCACGCGGCCGGCGGTCTGGGTGAAGAACAGCCGCTGCCGGTACGCCCCGCCGCCGGAGTAGCCGGCCGGCAGCGCCCAGGCCAGCAGCATCGCGCCGCCGAGCAGCAGCGCCAGCAAGCCGCGGCCGTACCAGCGCGCGCGATGCTGGCCGGCCCAGTCGTTCCACAGCGGACCGAGCAGCCAGGGGAAGGCCACGTGCAGCAGCATCACCGGGCCCTTGGTCAGCAGCCCGAAACCCACGCACAGGCCGAACAACAACCAGCGCGGCTCGCTGCGTTGCGCCTTCGGCGTCAGGCACAGCAGCGCGGCCAGCGTCCACACCGCCAGCAGTACGTCATACATGATCTGCAGGCCGAACAGGAACGCGTAGCCGAACGCCAGCAGCATCCACGGCGCCGCCTTGGCCATCCACGGCCGCTGCGGGAACAACCGCCGGGCCAGCAGTGAGACCAGCACCAGTTGCGTGCCGCCGACCAGCACCTCCAGCACGCGCGGCCAGACGTCATTGACGCCGAAGGCGAACCAGCCGGCGTGGATCAGCCAGAACAGCAACGGCGCCTTCTCGCTGTACGGCAGGCCGTTGATGTGCGGCACCAGCCAGTGGCCCTGGTTCCACATTTCCCACGCCACCGCCAGGGTGCGGGTGGAATACAGCGGCATCGGCCCGTGCGAGAAGATCGCCAGCAGCGCCACCACCGCCCACAGCGGCAGCCAGGGCCAGACCGCACGCAGTTGTTCGGAACGGTTGTAGGGAGGGCTCATGGACACGGGCAGGCTCATGGCGGGCGGAAGACGGATTCTAGACCGCGCGGGGCGACGGCAAGTCCAGCGGCGCGGGGCCGGCGGTTCAGGCCGGCCCCCAGTAGCCGATGCGCCGGCGGATCTTCAGCTTGCGCCACAGGTTCAGCGGCTTGCGCCGGCGATTCCTCGCGCCGCGGGCGATGAAGGTGTCGATCGCCTGCAGCACACGCTCGCTGGAGTGGCCGTCGCGGTAGGGGTGGATCGCGTCGGCGTACGCGCGGATCGCTGCCATCAATTCCGGCGGGCGGCTCAGCGCGCGCTCGATCGCCGGCTCGAAGTCCTTCGCCTCGTGGATATCGATCAGCTGCGGGCCGGGCCGGCGGTTGTCGAAAGTGACCACCGGCTTGCCGGTGAGCAGGAACTCGTTGAGTGCGGAGGAGGTGTCCGAGCACATCATGTCGACCTGCGGGAACAGCTCCAGGATGTTGTCGTTCTCGGCGAAGGTGAGGTACTCGTTCTGCAGCGCCTTGAACTTCGCCGTGGTCTCCGGGTTCATCTTCGGGTGGAAAGTGACGATCCAGCGCCAGCGGCCGTCGCGCGACAGCCGCTTCACTTCCTCGTACAGCGTCTCGGCCGCGCTCCACGAGGGCGAGAAGGTGGAGTGGTACAGGATCACCGGCGGCGTGCGCACCGGCGGCAGCGGGCCGCTGATCTCCTGCATGAACGGGTCGAGCTTGGGGAAGCCGGTCTCGATCACGCTGAAGTGACCGACCTTGTCCGCGATGGCCTGGAACTGCGCGGTGTCGCGCGGGCCGGTGGTGCAGTACAGGTCGAAGAAGCCGCGCACGTAGATATGGCGTGGCTTGCCGGCGTCGAAGCCGTGGAAGGTCTCCACCTTCACGCCGGGAAAGAAATGCGGCACGGCGTTGGACGAGGTGATCACTGCGAGCGGTTGCCACGCGCGTACCTCGGCCACGCTCAGCAGGCGTTCGCCCGCGACCAGGTCCTCTGCGCCGGGGCCGTCGAAGAACCAGGCCGCCTCGTCGCCGCGGGCGCGGATGGCTTCCTGCAGCGGGCGCAGGATGGCCAGCGCGTAGCGTTCGGAGCCGTAGAGCAGGTAGTGTTTTCTGAAAGACATGGGCGAGTCGGAAGCGGTGTGAATTGCAAGAGTTACAGAATGCAGGTTATGGCAGGCCCCGCACCCTCACCTTCCCACAGGGGGATTTCCTGCGGTCACAATCCTCTCCCGGAGGGAGAGGAGGCGAAGGTGCCGGGCGGGTTCGCTTGAGCATGCTGCGTCGCGAACCGGTGCTTCAGCGATCCAGGTGATGCTTGTTCAATAAATCGGTCGCGTCCGCGACCGATTTGGGGTTGTTGACCATTTCGTAGTAGCGCATGCGCTTGTACAGCGCGTAGCTGGCGGCGGTCTGCGCGATCAGGAAGCCGCGCCAGCCGTCCAGGCAGGCCAGCCGGAACAGGTAGTCCTTGAGGAAGGCCAGCGCGTAGACGAACGGCGCCTGCCACATCCGCACCGGCTTGCGCCGGTCCAGCCAGTCGCGGCACTTCAGTTCGGCGTAGCGCAGCACCTTGAGCTGCTTGTGCGCCAGGGTGGGGTTGTTGGCGTGGTCGAACGGCGCGTCGAAGGTGGGCGCGCGGCCCTCGAAACGCAGCGATTCGTGCACCCGCACGTCGCTCCAGCGCGCGCGGTCGCGGTGGTACAGCCGCGCCAGCTGCTCGCCCACGTTCGGCCGATACCAGCGCATCGGCCGGCCCATGTAGATCGTGCGTCGGCGCAGGTACGCCGCCGGCGCATCGCCGGCCATCAGCGCGGGCAAGCGGCGTTCCAGCTCGGCGGCGAGTGCCGGGCTGAGGTATTCGTCGGCGTCCAGCACCAGGATCCAGTCGTGCGTGCACTGCGTGCTGGCAAAGTTGCGCTGCGCGCCAAAACCCAGCCAGTCCTGGTGCACCACGCGCGCGCCATGCGCCTGCGCGATCGCGACCGTGTCGTCGTCGCTGCCGGAGTCGACCACCAGCTTCTCGGCGGCGAACGGCACGCTGTCCAGGCAGCGCGCGATGCTGCCGGCCTCGTTGCGGGTGATGACGGCGAGGGTCAGCGGGAACGTGGGCATGGGCGGATTCTAGCCGAAGCCGGGATTGTGCCTGCGCGCCGGAGGCATGAACGGGTTGTGCATCGGGCCAAGCCGGTCGCATCCTTGTGCGGGAATCCATGACACTATGCGCCGATCGACCGCGGATCCGGCGTCACCTTCCTCTTCTCGCAACGGTAGCCAACGGCAGCGCATGAAACGGATCCTCGTCACCGGCGGTGCCGGCTTCCTCGGTTCGCACCTGTGCGATCGCCTGCTCCACGACGGCCACGACGTGCTGTGCGTGGACAACTTCTTCACCGGCAGCAAGCGCAACGTCGCGCACCTGCTCAGCCACCCGTACTTCGAGCTGATGCGCCACGACGTGACCTTCCCGCTGTACGTGGAAGTGGAGCGCATCTTCAACTTGGCCTGTCCGGCCTCGCCGGTGCACTACCAGCACGATCCGGTGCAGACCACCAAGACCAGCGTGCACGGCGCGATCAACATGCTGGGCCTGGCCAAGCGGGTGAAGGCGCGCATCCTGCAGGCCTCCACCAGCGAGGTCTACGGCGACCCGGAAGTGCACCCGCAGGTCGAGGGCTACTGGGGCAAGGTCAATCCGATCGGCATCCGCAGCTGCTACGACGAGGGCAAGCGCTGCGCCGAGACGCTGTTCTTCGACTACCACCGCCAGCACGCGCTGGACATCAAGGTGGTGCGCATCTTCAATACCTACGGCCCGCGCATGCATCCGAACGATGGCCGGGTGGTGAGCAATTTCATCATGCAGGCGTTGCGCGGCGAGGACATCACCATCTACGGCGACGGCAGCCAGACGCGCAGCTTCTGCTACGTCGACGACCTGATCGAGGCGATCGTGCGCATGATGGAATCCGAACGCGGCTTCACCGGCCCGGTGAACATCGGCAACCCGGTCGAGCACACCATGCTGGAGCTGGCCGAGAAGGTGCTGGCCCTGGTCGGCGGCCGCTCGAAACTGGCGTACCGGCCGTTGCCGTCGGACGACCCGCGCCAGCGCCAGCCCGACATCGGCGTGGCGCGCGGGCAGCTCGGCTGGCAGCCGACGGTGGCGCTGGAGGATGGCCTGAAGGAAACCATCGGCTATTTCCGCCGCCTGCTGCAGGACGGTGCTGCGGCATGACCAGCTTCGCGGTCGTCGTGACCAGCTACAACTACCGTGCGTTCGTCGGCACCGCGGTCGACAGCGCGCTGGCGCAGAGCCGCGCGCCGATGCAGGTGATCGTGGTCGACGACGGTTCCACCGACGGCACGCCGGCCCACCTGCGCGAGCGCTACGGCCACGATCCGCGGGTCACCCTGGTCTGCGGCGAGAACGGCGGCCAGCTGGTGGCGTTCCAGCGCGGCGTGGCGCATGCCCGCGCGGACGTGATCTGCTTCCTCGACGCCGACGATCGCTGGGAGCCGGATTACCTGGCGCGCCTCGGCGAGCTCTACGACAGCCGCCGCGACGTCGATTTCGTGTTCTCCGACATGCAGCTGTTCGGCGACGAGCAGCGCTGGATGGGCTACGCCGCGCAGTCGCGCGACCTCGGCTTCACGGCGATCAGCACTTACTTGCTGATGCACTGGTACGGCGCCCCCACCTCGGCGTTGTCGATGCGTGCGCTGTGGGCGCGCCGCACGCTGGAGCTGCCGGCGGAGCTGGGCCAGACTTGGCGGCTGTCCGCCGACAACTGCCTGGTGTTCGGCGCCAGCGTGCTGGGTGCGCACAAGTACTACCTGCGCACCGGCGCGGTGCATTACCGCATCCATGGCAACAACGGCTGGTGGGGCAGGCAGACGCCGGCCACGACCTACCTCAACCGGTTCCGCTCGCGCTGCCTGATCGGGATCTACGCCCGCAGCATCGGTCTGGACGAGCGTTGCCTGGAAAGCGTCAAGCACGAGTTCCGCACCAAGCCGGATCCCTCCTGGCGCGAGGCCCGGCACTACGCGAAGCTGGCGCGCCTGCGCCACGGCTCGTGGCTGCGCAACCAGCAGCATGCCGCGTCGATCCTGTGGTCGACGCTCAAGCGGCGCCGGCCCGGCGCGGCCACGCGGCCGGCGACGGACTGAGCGGGTCGCCATGCGCATCAGCGTTGCCGTGATCACCTACAACTGGCCAGCGGCACTGGAACGGGTGCTGCGCGCGCTGGCCGCGCAGAGCGAGCTGCCGCACGAGGTGATCGTCACCGACGACGGCTCGCGCGAGGAAACCCGCCAGCTGCTTGAGCGGCTGGCCGTCGACTACCCGGTGCGCCTGGTGCACCTGTGGCAGAGCGACGACGGCGCGCGCATGAGCCGCGCACGCAACCGCGCGATCGCTGCTGCGCAGGGCGACTACGTGATCCTGCTCGACGGCGACATGGTCGCCGAGCGCCACTTCGTCGCCGACCATCGGGCGTTCGCGCGCCGCGGCTGCTTCGTGCAGGGTTCGCGCGTGCTGACCGACGCCGCGCTCACCGCGCGCATGCTGGAGCGCGGCGCAGCCACGCCGGGCTTCTTCAGCCGCGGCATCGAGCGGCGCCGGCACACCCTGCGCCTGCCATGGCTGGCGCGCTGGTATGCCAGGCCCGGCACCAAGCAACGCGGCATCAAGAGCTGCAACATGGCGTTCTGGCGTGACGACCTGCTGCGCCTGAACGGCTTCAACGAGGCGATGACCGGCTGGGGTCGCGAGGATACCGAGCTGGCGCTGCGCGCGTTCCATGCCGGGCTGCTGCGGCGCGAGCTGCGCTTCAGCGCGCTGGCCACCCACCTCTACCACCCCACCCGCAAGCACGTGGTCGGCAACCCGAACGACCGCATCGTGGACGACACGCGCTCGCGCCGGCTGCTGCGTTGCGAGCGCGGCGTCGAGCAGCATCTGGCCGAGTTCGCCGATGCGCCGCCCGACCTGCGCGCGCAACCGGCTCAGCCGAGCTGACGCAAGGCGGCGTCCAGCTGCGCGGCGAAGCCCGCCTCGTTCGACTCGAACCAGGCCCGCGCCTGTGCGCCCAGCGCCGCGCGTTCGGCTTCACTCATCGCCAGCAGGCGTTCGATGGCGGCCTCCAGCGCCGCCTCGTCGAAGCGGTGCAGGGTGCTCAGGTTGAATGGCCCGGTTTCACCCGCGTCGATCAGGATGCCGCGTGCCGGGGTGACCAGTTCGTTCATCGGCGGTGCGTTGCAGGTGAGCACCACCGCGCCGCAGCTCATCGCCTCGACCAGGTAGTGGCCCCAGCCCTCGGTCTCCGACAGGCACAGGTGAAACAGGTGGGTGTTCTGCAGCCGGCGGATCTCGCGCACGTCGCTTGGGTAGCCGATCCGGTGCTCGATGTTGTCCGGCACCGGCCCGGTCAGCGGGGTGGCGGTGCGCGGCGACTGCAGTACCAGCAGCCGCGGCCATTCCGGATGCCGCTGCCACAGTGCCAGCAGCCGCTGCGTGCCCTTCATCCGGCTGGCGCCGGCCAGGTGCAGGAAGGTCGGTTGCCGCGGAATCTCCGGCTGCAGGCAATCGGTGCTGCGGAAGCCGATGTGCAGGGCGCGGCAACCACGGGCGGAGAACAGCTCGACGGCATGGCGGGTCTTGCACAGGATCGCGTCGTGGCGGGTCAGGTAGCGCTGGCTGCGCGACGACAGCCATTCCGGATTCGGCACCAGCAGGTTCAGCCGGGCCAGCCCGAACCAGTCCGGGCGCACATGCTCCAGCGCGATGTTGATGTCGTAGGGCTTAGCATGCCGATCGGCGTGGCGCAGTCGTTGCCACCACATGCGCGCATGCGCCAGCCATGCCTTGCGGCGGCCGTCATGCCGGTGCGGGCCGAGCCGAGTCACCTGGACCTGGTGGCCCAGCGCGACCAGGGCCGAAGACAGCAGCCGGATGTCGTGGCTGAGGCCGCGCTGGTTGTCCCATGCAAGCAGATTGATGCGGGCCATGGGGGTCAGCGGGACGAGACGCTGCAGCGCAGGCGGCCGATGCTGACGGCCAGGCCCGACACCAGGAACAGATAAAGCGATTGCGGCATGGCCCGATAGAACACGTTGTCGCCGAACGCGCACAGGACGTACATGCCGATCACCATCACGCCGGCTGCGGCCGCTGCGGCGACCGGCTCCTGCGGGTGGCCGAGGTGGCGGGCGAAAAAGCCCAGCGGCACGGCGAGGAACAGCAGCAGCACCAGCAGTGCGGGCAGGCCGCCGGCCACCATCGACTCAAGGTACTCGCTGTGCGGGTGCACATACTTGGCAATCAACGGACTGGCCTGGCCCATGGCCACCTGCTCGCGCACACGGACGCCGAACTGGTCCAGGCCGATGCCGGCCAGCGGGTGCTCGCGGAATGCCTGCCACGCCGTACGCCACATCTCCAGCCGTTCGCCGACGGCCGTGGCGCCGCCATCGCTGCCGCCGTTGCCGAAACTGGCGATCTGGACCGGGACGGCGGTCAGCCGCTCGACCATCTCCCGGTGCAGCGTGGCGGTGACCGCCAGCATGCCGATCACGGTCACCGCGAACAACAGCAGCACCCGGCGCCAATGCCGCGAACGCATGGCGTACCACAGCATCAGTCCGAGGTAGACCGGAGCGAACGACAGCAGCGGGCCGCGGCTCTGGGTCAGTACCGCGCCGTACAGGCCGACCACCACGGCCGCGACGTGCAGCCAGCGCTCGCCGCGCGAGGTCCCTGGCCGCAACGCCTGCAGCATCGCCAGCAGCACCAGCACCAGCAGGTACATCGCAAACTCGACGGCGGCCCAGTCACCGCCGTTCAATCCGTAGGGGCGGTCGACGCCCAGCGCGTAGCGCTGGTACAGGCTCGCCGCGCCCAGCAGCATGGCGGTCAGGCTGAAGCCGATCGCGACCACCCGCTGCTTCACCGGCAGGGTGAACACGGCCGCGATGCCCAGGAACAGCACGGTCTGCGCCGGCAGGTCGAGGGTGGACCAGTCGAGCCGGTGGCCCAGGAAGTTGCCGATGTCATACAGCAGGCGCAGCGCGCAGACGGCGATGACCGGCCAGGCCAGTCGCCAGGCCTGCCGGCTCTCCGCCCGCGTGACTAGCAGGACCACGCCGACCACGAACAGCAGGGTCATCGGCAGGATCTTGAAGCGCCCGGATACGGCGAAACACAGCGGCATGATTGCCAGCAGCAGCGAAACGGTCCAGAGCTGCCATGAAGCGGGTTGAGCGCGCACGCGAGAAACCTGTCGAACCAACGTGTAATCCCTGTCTGATAATGCTAACGGGCCAGCGTCCTCGACACGGCATGCGCGCGTTGCATCGTAACGTGTAGGTTCATCTTCCATGTGCGCCGTTCCATGGGCATGTCGTGAAGTTGCGAAGTACGTCACCGCTCAGGGCTTGTGAAGAAAACCACCTCCTATGGTTTTCTTCAGTCGCGAGTCCGGCACATGTCCGGACTCGCTCACGCGAATCAGGCACTTGCGTGCCCGATCCGCGTCCGGCCATCCATGGCCGGGCTTCGAGGTTGAAAAACTCACAACCTTTCAGGGCGCGTCGTCCGCTTCCTGGTCCGCGGCGATGCCGGGTACGCAGCCGGGCGTCACCGCATCCACCTTGAACATCCACCACTCGCGGCGGTTGGCGTGACCCACGTAGGTGGCGCGATGACGATCCACACACGTGCCCATCGCCTCATCGAGGCTGAAGATCCAGCGCTGCGCAGGATCTTGCCGGAGCCAGTCGATCGCCTCCGCATATTGTTGCGGCCAGGGTTTCAGGAAGCCGAACTCGGCGACCGGGCCTTGTGCCATCAGCAGGTTCTGCTCCTTCCAGGCGAGCAGGCCGATGGTGGCGTCCGGCCCGGCGATCGCGCGTGCCTGCACCATCACCTCGCGCGCCGAGCGGTCGCCGTTGAGCATCGGGTAGCCCCACAGGCCGTACACGCTCCACAGCGCGCCGGCGAACAGCAGCCAGCCCAGCGGCGCGCGGCGCAGCCGGGTGAGCGCCACGATGACCAGGCCGGCCACGCCGATGGTCAGCAGCATCCACCAGATTTGCGGGTCGAGGCTCTGCTCGATCTTCACCGCCCAGGTCGGATGGCGATGGATCGCCAGCGCAGCGGCGATGCTCAGGCCGCCGGCCAGCAGCGTGGTCAGCGCGCACACCGCGAGGCGCACGCCGCGCCGGCGCAGCAGGCTGGGCAGCAGCGGCGCCAGCGCCAGCGCGGTCATCGGCAGCGCCGGCAGGATATAGACGTCGCGCTTGCCCGGACTGAACGAAAAGAACAGCAGCACCAGCACGATCCAGCCCAGCGGCAGCAGCAGGCGCGCGTCGCGCCGCTTCAGCCGCCGCCACCACGCCGGGATGGCCCACGGCAACAGCAGCGACAGCGGCAGCCAGTCGACCACGATGATGCCGAGGAAGTAGAACGGCGAGTGGAGGTGGCCGGTGGGGGTGGCGTAGCGGTGCACGGTCTGCCCGAACAGGATGTTCTGCACGTACTCGGCGTGCTGCGGGTCGCCGTCGGCGTGCGCCACCAGCAGCATCGGCAGCAGCCAGCCGAGAATCGGCAGGAAGAACATCGCTAGCCCGCCGGCCCAGCGCCAACCGCCGACGGGCAGCGCCAGGTGCCGCCAGTGGCCGCGACGCGCGACCAGGTACGGTACCAGCATCAAGAGCGCCAGCACGCCGACGCCTTTGGTCGCCACGCCCAGCCCGGCGAAGAAGCAGCCCGCGGCGAACCAGCGCCACGACGGCCCCAGCAGCAGGTGGCGCAGCAGGCCGTAATTGGCCAGCGTCATCCAGCCCAGCAGCAGCGGGTCGATCTGCGCGTTGCGCATCTGGTAGGTGAAGTGGATGGTGACCAGCAGCGTGGCGGCGGCCAGCAGCGCGCTGCGGTGGTTCCACAGCCGGCGCGCCAGATCGTAGACCAGCGCCAGTGCGGTGAGTGCGGCGAGCAGCGAGGGCAGCAGGAAGGCGATGCGCCAGTCGCGCATCACGTAGTAGCTGAGCGCCTGCAGCCACATGAACACCGGCGGCTTGTCCGGGTACAGCTCGTGGCCGCGGTGTGGGAACAGCCACTGGCCATGCTCGACCATCCACCGCGCCACCAGCGCGAAGCGCGGCTCGTCGGACGGCCATGGGTCGCGCAGGCCGAGGCCGAGGCCGAGCAGCAGCAGCGCGAACACGCCGAACAGCAGCAGCTCCGAACGGGCGCTGCGCAGCCACAGCGGGCGCGCTTGGGACAGGGAAGGCTTCACGCGGGAGGGTCGGCGGCGGTTGGGGGAGTGCCAAGCATAGCCCGGCCAGCGGTCCTGCCAAGCTGGCAAGCTGCCTAGCGGGACTTCTGCAGCACGGCGTAGTACATGCCGTCGAGGTCGCCGTCGCCGGGCAGGATCTGCCAGCCGACGGCGGCAGGTTGACCCACCGGCAGGGTGAACGGCACGGCCTGCGCATCGGCTTGCGCGGCCAGCAGTTCGCCGACAATCGCCTCGTTCTCCGCGCGCAGCACCGAGCAGGTGACGTACAGCAGCCGCCCGCCTGGCGCCAGCAGCGGCCACAGCGCGGCGAGGAGACGGCGCTGCTGCGCCTGCATCGCAGCGATGTCGCTCTCGCGCCGGTGCAACCGCACGTCCGGCCGCCGGCGCAGCACGCCGCTGGCCGAGCACGGCGCGTCGAGCAGGATGCGCTCGAACGGCCGGCCGTTCCACCAGCCCTTTGGCGCGCCGGCATCGCCGGTCACGATCTTCGCGTCCAGGCGCAGGCGCATCAGATTCTGACGGATGCGTTCGGCGCGCGACGCGTCGAATTCCAGTGCGGTCAGGTCGATGTCAGCGCGTTCGAGCAGGTGGCAGGCCTTGCCGCCGGGCGCGGCGCAGGCGTCGAGCACGCGCAGGCCGTCGTGCAGGTCGGCGAGGTCGGCGGCGACTTGGGCGGCGCCATCCTGCACCGCGAACAGGCCGTCGTCGAAACCGGGCAGGCGGGTGACGTCGCTGCTGTGCGGCAGCACCAGCGCATCGGCTAGCCAGGGATGCGCAGTCGCGGCGTAACCGGCGGCCTGCAGTCGGGCGATCAGCGTTTCGCGCTCGCTGCGCCGGCGGTTGATCCGCAACATCAGCAGCGGCTCGTTGTTGTCGGCGGCCATTACCGCCTCGGCCTGCTGCGGCCAGTCGCGCTCGAGCGCGGTGGCCAGCCAGGCCGGATGGGCGTGGCGGGTCTGCGGCCGGGCGTCGAGTTTCGCCAGCCGGCTTTCGCACTCGCGCTGCCAGCGCCGCAGCACGGCATTGACCAGGCCGGCCAGCTGCGGTCGCTTCAGCGTACGCACCGCCTCGACCGTGGCGGCCACCGCGGCGTAGTCCTGCAGTTCGAGGATCTCCAGCTGGACCAGACCCAGCACCAGCAGCGCGTGCACGGCCGGGTCCTTGTGGCGCAGGGATTTCTCCAGCAGGTCGTCGACCGCGGGGTCGAAACGCAGCCACCAGCGCGCGCCTTCGCTGAGCAGGGCCATCAGCAGGGCGCGGTCGCGCGGGTCGGGCAGCCGCGGCGCGGAGCGCTCCATCACCTCGCGCAGCGAGGCGCCGCGCAGGGCGATCTCGGCAAGCCCCCTGGCGGCCAGTGCGCGGGTGTCGGCCTTCATCGGCGCTGGCGCAGTTCGGGGCGGGCGTTGAGGTAGTCGATCGCACCGACGCGCTTGCCGCCGGCACGCTGCACCGCGGTGACGCGCAGCGCGCCGTGCCCGCAGGCGAGGTCGATGCCGTCGCGGCTGGCGCCCAGCACGCTGCCCAGGGCGGCGTGGTGATCCGCCTCGATCGCATGGGCGGCCCAGATCCGCAGCGGTTCGCCGGCGATCTCGCCTTCGGCCACCGGCCACGGGTCGAACGCGCGCACCTGGCGTTCCAGCTCGAGCGCGGGACGGTTGAAGTCGAGCTTCGCCTCGGCCTTGTCCAGCTTGTGCGCGTAGGTCACGCCGGCTTCCGGCTGCGGCGTGGCGACCAGTGCTTCGCCGGCCAGCGTGCGGCGCAGGCCGTCGGCCAGTACCTCCGCACCCAGCAGGGAGAGGCGGTCGTGCAGCGAGCCGCCGGTGTCGTCGCGGCCGATCGGGGTGCGTCGTTCGAGCAGCACCGGACCGGTGTCCAGGCCCGCCTCCATCTGCATCAGGTCGACTCCGCTCTCGGCGTCGCCGGCCAGGATCGCGCGCTGGATCGGCGCCGCGCCGCGCCAGCGCGGCAGCAGGCTGGCGTGCACGTTCCAGCAGCCGAGCCGCGGGATCGCCAGCACCTTGCGCGGCAGGATCAAGCCGTAGGCCACCACCACCAGCAGGTCGGGGCAGTAGTCGGCGAGCCGTTGCTGCACCTCGGCGGGCTTCAGCGATTCGGGTTGCTGCACCTCGGCGGGCTTCAGCGATTCGGGTTGCTCCACCGCGATGCCGGCGGCCAGCGCGGCCTGCTTCACCGGGCTGGGCGCGAGCTGGCGGCCGCGCCCGGCGGGTCGGTCGGGCTGGGTATAGACGGCCACCACCTCGGCGCCGCTGGCGCGGCAGGCTTCGAGACAAGGCACGGAGAATTCCGGGGTGCCGGCAAAGACCAGCCGCAGGGGCTGGGGGCTCAAGCGCTGGCCGCCTGCTTGCGATGCTTCTCCAGCCGCTTCAGCAGCAGGCTGCGTTTCAGCGGCGACAGGTAGTCGACGAACACCTTGCCTTCCAGGTGGTCCATCTCGTGCTGCACGGCCACCGCCAGCGGGCCTTCGGCCTCGTAGACGAAGTCCCTGCCGTCGGTGTCCTGCGCCTTCACCTTCACCCTCAGCGCACGGGTGACGTCGGCGTACAGGCCGGGGAAGGACAGGCAGCCCTCCTGGTACACCTGTGCGCCATCCTTCTCGACGATCTCGGCGTTGATCAGCACCAGCGGCTGGTTGCGCTCCTCGCTCATGTCGATCACCAGCACGCGCTGGTGCACGTTGACCTGGGTGGCGGCGAGGCCGACGCCGTTGGCGGCGTACATGGTTTCGAACAGGTCGGCGACGAACTGCTTCAGCTTGGCGTCGAACACGGTCACCGGCGTGGCGCGGGTGCGCAGTCGGGGGTCGGGGAATTCAAGAATGGACAACAAGGACATTGGGATCACCTCGGCGCCGAAAGTGCGGGCGAATTGGTAAAAAGCCACCCGAAGCGCCATCTAGAATGGATCTTATTGTACGTCGGCAAACGCCCGAGTACAGACGATTTTTGCCAACTCGCGCCTGTTGCGAGCGTTAACCATTCGGTTACACTCGACCGAGCATCTGGGGAAGGGGGATTCCCGCCAATGATCAAGAAAATTATCGTGTTGCTGGCCGGCATGCTGGTCACCGTGGCCGTGTATGCGGCCGGTGCGCAACTGCGGGCCGATCATCCCGACAGCTACACCGTGCGCCGGGGCGACACCCTCTGGGATATCTCCGCCAAGTTCCTGTCCAAGCCGTGGCTGTGGCCGGAAATCTGGCAGGCCAATCCGCAGGTGCGCAACCCGCACCTGATCTACCCCGGCGACGTGCTCAACCTGTCCTTCATCAACGGGCCGCGCCTGGGCCTGCAGCCGAGCGTGCATCGCGAAGGCGAAGCGGTGCCTGCGATCCCGCTGTCCGAGTTGCGGATGTTCCTCAAGGACATGCGGGTGATGGACTCGAAGGCGGTCAGCTCCGCGCCGTACGTGGTTGGCCTGGAGGAATCGCGCCTGCGTGGCGCGGTCGGCCAGAACATCTACGTGCGCGGCCTGCAGGGCGAACCGGGCCAGCGCTGGGCGATCGTGCGGCCGAGCCACGTGTTCCGCGGCTTCAATCAGGGCGACGCGGCCAGCGCCGATCTGGTCGCGCATGATCTGGACAGCAACGCGGCGATGGTCAACGCGCCGTGGCGCGAGGATTCGCGCAACGACGGCCACTACGGCAAGGGCGACGACCTCGGCGTCGAGGTCAGCGTGATCGGCACCGCCGAGACGCTGCGCACCGGCGACCCGGCGACCCTGCTGCTGCTCGGCGCCACCCAGGAGATCCGCAGCGGCGATCGCATCATGCCGATCGACGACAAGCCGTACGACGCCTACTACTACCCGCATGCGCCGAAGTCGGTGCCGGCCAACGCCAAGGTGATCGGCTTCGCCGACGCGATGGACGCGGCCGGGTCGCGCCAGGTGGTCATGTTGTCGATCGGCGCGAAGGACGGCGTGGACAACGGCCAGACCTACACGATGATGCAGCCCGGCGAGACGATCCACGACGACGTGGCCAGCAACAGCTGGCGGCGTGGCGTGGGCGAGAAGGTCAAATTGCCCGACGAGTACATCGGCCACGTGATGGTGTTCCGCACCTTCGACCGGGTCAGCTACGGCCTGGTGATGGACGGCCTGCGGCCGGTGCACGTCGGTTCCCGTCTGGTTCTGCCCGAATAAGAGCCTGCGACCAGCGTTGCGGCATCTGCCTACGGGACGGCGCGGCTTCCACCGCGCCGTTTCCTTTGCGGCCCGCTCCGTAAACTGCCGCCATGAGCATGGACGATCCTGATGAACTTCGCGCCTGGCTGATCGCCTTGCGCACGCCCGGCCTCGGCCCGGGCGGCCTGCGCGAGCGGCTGGATGCGGCCGGCGGCGACATCCGCGCCGCGCTGGCGCAGTTGCGTCGCGACGCGGCGCGGCTGGACGAGCTGGCGCAGGCTTGGTTGGCGCGGCCGAACGAGGCGCGACTGGACGCCGACCTGACCTGGCTGGCCGAACCCGGGCATCGGCTGCTGCGCTGTACCGAGGCGGATTTTCCGCCGCAGCTGGAGCACATCCCGCAGCCGCCGGCGGTGCTGTTCGTGGTCGGCGACGCCGGCTTGCTGCTGTATCCGCAGGTGGCCATCGTGGGCGCGCGCGGCGCCAGTGCGGTGGGCCTGACGCATGCCCGCGCGTTCGCGCTGGCGCTGGCCGAAGCCGGTTTCGCCATCACCAGCGGCATGGCCGACGGCATCGACGGCGCCGCCCACCTGGCCGCGCTGGATGCCGGCGCGAAGACGCTCGCGGTGGTCGGCACCGGCGCGGACCGGGTGTACCCGCGCAAGCACCATGCACTGGCCCGGCGGCTGGCCGCGCAGGGCGCGCTGGTCAGCGAGTTCCCGCCCGGCACGCCGGCGCGCCCGGACCACTTCCCGCGGCGCAACCGGATCATTGCCGGACTGGCGCTGGGCACGCTGGTGGTCGAGGCTGGCCTGCGTTCGGGCTCGCTGATCACCGCCCGGCTGGCCGCCGAGCAGGGCCGCGAGGTGTTCGCGCTGCCCGGTTCCATCCATCATCCGCTGGCCCGCGGCTGCCACCGGCTGATCCGCGATGGCGCCCGGCTGGTCGAGACCGCCGCCGAAATTGTCGAGACATTGACATCGGCAGCGCGCATGCTTGGCGGCGAACTGGCCGCGCGGCTGGATGCAGCCGGCGGTGCGGCGGCCGGCGTGTCGCGGATCGCGGGCGGCGACGCGGCAAGCGCACCTGTCGGCGCCGACGGCGACCCCGGGTATCGTTGGCTTTTGACCGAACTTGGCCATGAACCAGCGACATTGGACGAACTTGTGCAACGTACCGGGCAGTCCGCTGCTGCACTTTCCTCGATGCTGCTGATGCTGGAACTGGAGGCGAGGGTGGCGAGCCTGCCGGGTAACCGCTACCAGCAATTGCCCGGCGGCTGAGTCGCCATCGGGCGCTGTTTGCGGGGGTACCGGGCTTGACAGTCGTTGGCGCGGCATGGTTTCAACTATATATATATGCCCGGCACGGAAGCGCCGGTGATTCACTTTCGGATATCCAGCTTCATGGCAAAAAACCTGCTCATCGTCGAATCACCGGCCAAGGCCAAGACGATCAACAAATACCTTGGCAAGGACTTTCAGGTCCTCGCCTCCTATGGCCACGTGCGCGACCTGAAGCCGAAGGAGGGCGCAGTCGACACCGAGCACGGTTTCGCGATGGCCTACGAGGTCATCGAGCGCAACGAGAAGCACGTCGACGCGATCGCCAAGGCGGCCAAGCTGGCCGACGACATCTATCTGGCGACCGACTTGGACCGCGAAGGCGAGGCGATCAGCTGGCACATCAGCGAGATCCTCAAGCAGCGCGGTCTGGTCAAAGGCAAGCAGATGCACCGCGTGGTGTTCTCCGAGATCACGCCGAAAGCGATCAAGGCCGCGGTGGCCGCGCCGCGGCAGCTCTCGCACGACCTGGTCGACGCCCAGCAGGCGCGGCGCGCGCTGGACTACCTGGTCGGCTTCAACCTGTCGCCGGTGCTGTGGCGCAAGGTGCAGCGCGGGCTGTCCGCCGGCCGCGTGCAGTCGCCGGCGCTGCGCATGATCGTCGAGCGCGAGGAAGAGATCGAGGCGTTCAAGGCGCGCGAGTACTGGACCATCGAAGCCCAGCTCAAGCACGCCGAAGGCGACTTCACGGCGCGCCTGTCCAGGCTCAACGGCAAGAAGTTCGAGCAGTTCGACCTCACCAGCGAGGCCGACGCACTGGCCGCCCGCGACGCGCTGAAGCAGGCTGCGCGCGGCCGCCTCACGGTCAGCGAGGTCAGCTCGAAGGAGCGCAAGCGCCGTCCGGCCGCGCCGTTCACCACCTCCACCCTGCAGCAGGAAGCGGCACGCAAGCTCGGCTTCACCACCAGCCGCACGATGAAGGTGGCGCAGGGCCTGTACGAGGGCGTGGCGCTGGGCAGCGAAGGCAACGTCGGCCTGATCACCTACATGCGTACCGACTCCACCATGCTCGGCGACGACGCGGTGGCCGAACTGCGCCAGCTGATCGCCCGCGACTTCGGCAGCCAGGCGCTGCCGGATGCGCCGCAGGTGTACAAGACCAAGTCGAAGAACGCACAGGAAGCGCACGAGGCGATCCGCCCGACCTCGGCCATGCATACGCCGAAATCGGTGGCGTCCTTCCTCAACGACGACCAGCGCAAGCTGTATGAACTGATCTGGAAGCGCACCGTCGCCTGCCAGATGATCCATGCCACCCTGAACACGGTCACCGCCGAATTCGCCGTGCGCGGCGTGGCCGGCGGCGACGCCGCGTTCCGCGCCAGCGGCACCACCGTGGTCGATCCCGGCTTCCTCGCCGTGTACGAGGAGGGCCGCGACCAGAAGGGCGCCGAGGACGACGACGAGGGGCGCCGGCTGCCGCGCCTGGCGGTGGACGAGCAGGTGCCGCTGCACGACATCGCCGCCGACCAGCACTTCACCGAGCCGCCGCCGCGCTACTCCGAGGCGAGCCTGGTCAAGACGCTGGAGGAATACGGCATCGGCCGTCCGTCGACCTATGCCAGCATCATCCAGGTGCTGCAGAACCGCGAGTACGTCTTCCTCGACAGCCGCCGCTTCAAGCCCAGCGACGTCGGTCGCGCGGTCAGCAAGTTCCTTACCCAGCACTTCACCCGCTACGTCGATTACGACTTCACCGCGAAGATGGAAGACGAACTCGATGCGGTCAGCCGCGGCGAGGAAGCCTGGGTGCCGCTGATGGAGCGCTTCTGGCAGCCGTTCAAGCAGCAGGTGGACGAGAAGACCGAATCGGTCGACCGCAGCGAGGCGACCGGCGCGCGCGAGCTGGGCAGTGACCCGAAGAGCGGCAAGCCGGTATCGGTGCGGCTGGGCCGGTTCGGGCCGTATGCAGCGATCGGCACCAAGGACGACGAGGACAAGCCGCAGTTCGCCTCGTTGCGGCCCGGCCAGAGCATGCACACGATCACCCTGGCCGAGGCGCTGGAGCTGTTCAAGCTGCCGCGCCAGCTGGGCAGCGCGCCGAATGGCGAGGAAGTCAGCGTGGCGATCGGCCGCTTCGGCCCGTTCGTCAAGCAGGGCGGCACCTATGCCTCGCTGAAGCCCGAGGACGATCCGTACACGATCGAATTGCCGCGCGCGCTGCAGATCGTGCAGGACAAGCTGGAGATGCTGGCCAACCGCGTCATCCTCGATTTCGGCAACGGCGTGCAGGTGCTGAACGGCCGCTACGGTGCCTATATCACCGACGGCGAGAAAAACGCGCGCATCCCGAAGGAACAGGAGCCGAAGGAGCTGACCGAGGCGCAGTGCCTGGAACTGCTGGCTGCGGCGCCGGTGCGCAAGGGCCGCTTCGGCAAGAAGACGGCGGCCAGGAAGACGGCCGTGAAGAACGCCGCGCCGGCGAAGAAGGCGGCGGTGAAGAAGGCTGCCGTCAAGAAGACCCCGGCGAAGAAGACGGCAGCAAAGAAGACCGCGACCAAGAAGGCCGCCGTAAGGAAGCCTGCGAAGGGCAAGGCCGGGGCCTGAGTGCCGCAGCGCTTCACCCTCGCCGAACTCGACGGCGCCGTCGCGCTGCTGCACGGCGGCGGCGTGCTGGCCTATCCCACCGAGGCGGTGTTCGGCCTCGGCTGCGACCCGCACGACCGCGCCGCGTTCGAGCGCGTGTTTGCCCTGAAGCAGCGTCCGGCGACCCAGGGCGTGCTGCTGATCGCCGCCGATTTCGCCCAGGTCGAGCGCTACATCGAACTTGGCGCGGTGCCGGACGAGGTGCTGCGCGAGGTGCGCGCGAGCTGGCCCGGCCCGTACACCTGGATCTTCCCGCGCTCGGCCGAGGTGCCGGCCTGGGTTGCCGGCGCGCATGCCGGCATCGCCTTGCGGGTCACCGCACACGGGCCCGCCGCCGCGCTGTGCCGCGTGTTCGGCGGCGCGCTGGTGTCGACCAGCGCCAACCCGCACGGTCAGCCGCCGGCGCGCAGTGCGCAGACCGTGGCGGACTACTTCGGCGACGCGCTGGATGGCCTGCTGGACGCCCCGCTGGGCGGCCAGGCCAGTCCCACGGTGATCCGCGATGCGCTGTCGGGCGCTATCATCCGCGCCTGAACGTTCAGGGGGCGTGCCGGTCATGCATCAGCTGAACCGGAGTGGGATGTCGGCGATGGCCGTTCATGCCGCCGTTCGCCGTGCGGCGCGATGCTGCCGGGCGTGACGCACCGAGGATCAGGAGACCGCACTTGGCCATCGTTTACGACACCTACCAGCGCGAGGCGCCGCTGCGGTTGCCGCTGCTCGGCGCGGACGACCCGGCGCGGGTGGTGGCCTGGCGCCACGGCGCAGCGGTAAGCGCAGCGCGCTTCCTGGCGCAGGTGCAGGCGGTGGCGGCGACCCTGCCGACTGCCGCCGCCGCGGTGAACCTGTGCGAGGACCGCTATGCGTTCCTGGTCGCGTTCTGCGCCATCGCGCTGCGCGGCCAGGCCAACCTGCTGCCGTCGTCGCGTGCGCCGCAGGCGGTGGACGAGGTGATGGCGGCGCACCCGGGCTGCTATGCGCTGGGTGAGCAGGCGCTCGACCCGGCCCCGCGCGGCTACCGGCAGCTGTCGCCGCTGGATGGCGCCGCGGCAAGGGAACCCGCCGCGCCCTGGCCGACGCTCCCGGCCGGGCAGGTGGTGGCGATCGGCTACACCTCCGGCTCCACCGGCACGCCTGGCGCGAACCCGAAGAGCTGGGCCAGCTTCCACGCCAGCAACGCCGGCAACCTGGCGCGGCTGCGCGCGCTGGCCGGGCCGCGTTTCGGGATCGTCGCCACGGTGCCGCCACAGCACATGTACGGCATGGAGATGTCGGTGCTGCTGCCGCTGCTGGGTGGTGTCGGCGTGCATGCCGGGAGGCCGTTCTTCCCGGCCGACGTGGCCGCCGCGCTGGCCGAGCTGCCGGCGCCGCGCGTGCTGGTGACCACCCCGGTGCACCTGCGCGCGCTGGTCGAGTCGGGCATTGCGCTGCCGCCGGTCGCCGCGCTGCTGTCGGCCACGGCGCCGCTGCCGGCGCAACTGGCGCGCACCGCCGAGCAGCGCTTCGGCGCACCGCTGCTGGAGGTGTTCGGTTCCACCGAGACCTGCGTGTTCGCCAGCCGCCGCCCCGCCGTGGACGAGGGCTGGTCGCTGTACGACGGTGCCAGCCTGCACCCGCAGCCGGACGGCACGCTGGTGCAGGCGCCGCAGCTGGACGCGCCGGTGGCGCTGGCCGACATCGTGAGCCTGTCCGACGGCGGCCGCCGCTTCCGCCTGTGTGGCCGCCACGCCGACCTGCTGGAGATCGCCGGCAAGCGTGCCTCGCTGGCCGACCTCACCCGGCGCCTGCTGGCCATCCCGGGCGTGCGCGACGGCGCGGTGTTCCAGCTCGGCGGCGGCGACGCGCTGGGCGTGCACCGCATCGCCGCGCTGGCGGTGGCGCCGGGGCTGGACGAACACGCCATCCTCGATGCATTGCGCCGCGCGATCGACCCGCTGTTCCTGCCGCGCCCGCTGAAACTGGTCGAGGCGCTGCCGCGCAACGAGACCGGCAAGCTGCCACGCGCGGCGCTGCTGGCGCTGCTTGGCCAGCACGACGATGAATGAGCCGTCGGCCCGCGCCAGGGCGTGCGGCTTCGCTGCCGTCGGCTGACCGCGCAGCCGCTACAATGCCGGGCTGCGCCGGCTGGCGCGCCTCACTCGGAGCAGCCCAATGAAGGTCCTGGTCATCGGCGGCGGCGGTCGCGAACACGCGCTGGCGTGGAAGCTCGGGCAATCCCCGCAGGTCGACGAGGTGATCGTGGCGCCAGGCAACGCCGGCACCGCGCGCGAGCCGGGCGTGCGCAACGCCGAGGTGGCCGTGGACGATCTCGACGGCCTGCTGCAGCTGGCGAAGCGAGAAAAGGTCGGGCTGACCGTGGTCGGCCCCGAGGTGCCGCTGGTGGCCGGCGTGGTCGACCGCTTCCGCGCCGCCGGCCTGCGCATCTTCGGCCCGCGTGCTATCGCCGCGCAGCTGGAAGGCTCCAAGGCGTTCGCCAAGGATTTCCTGCGACGGCACAACATTCCCACCGCGCACTACGCGGTGTTCACCGAACTCGATCTAGCGCTGGCCTACGTGCGCCAGCAGGCCCATCGAAGCGGGGGCGCGCCGATCGTGATCAAGGCCGACGGCCTGGCCGCCGGCAAGGGTGTGGTGGTGGCGCTGACCCTGGCCGATGCGGAACTGGCGCTGCACGACATGCTCGGCGCGCATGCGTTCGGCGACGCTTCGGCGCGGGTGGTGGTCGAGGAGTTCCTCGACGGCGAGGAAGCCAGCTACATCGTGATGAGCGACGGCAGCCACGCGCTGCCGATGGCGTCCAGCCAGGACCACAAGCGCCGTGACGAAAACGACCTCGGCCCCAACACCGGCGGCATGGGCGCGTACTCGCCGGCGCCGGTGGTCACGCCGGAGGTCGAGCAGCGCATCCTCAGGGAAGTCATCGAGCCGACCCTGCACGGCATGGCGGCCGAGGGCGCGCCGTTCATCGGTTTCCTCTATGCCGGTCTGATGATCGACAAGTCCGGCGCACCGAAGGTGATCGAGTTCAACGTGCGCTTCGGTGATCCGGAAACCCAGCCGATCCTGCTGCGGCTGAAGTCCGACCTGGTCGAGCTGATCGACGCGGCGCTGGACGGCCGGCTAGAGCAGACCCGCGCGCGCTGGGACGCGCGTCCGGCGATCGGCGTGGTGATGGCGGCCGGTGGCTATCCGGGGCGGGTGCGCCTGGGCGACCCGATCGAGGGCCTCGACCTCGCGGCAGGCGCCGAGGTCAAGGTATTCCATGCCGGTACCCGGCTCGACCCGCAGGGGCGGGCGGTTACCGCCGGCGGCCGCGTACTCACCGTGTGCGCGCTGGGCAACGACCTCGCGGCGGCACGCGAAAGCGCCTATGCGACGCTTGGCCGCATCCATTACGACGGCGCGTTCTGCCGGCGCGACATCGCGCATCGGGCTCTGCACCGGCCCTGAGCCGCGCCCGCTGGCCGCATACGCCGACGCATGGTAGCCCATCAGATGGCTTGACTTTTCCGCGCAGCGCTTTTTGGGCTATGCTTGAAACTTCCCCCGCGTAGAGTCGTGGCGCAAAGCGCCTGAACGACTTCGTGCTTGATTTCACGCTTTGACGAGGTTTTCCCATGCGCAAGATGGTTTTGTCGCTGATGTCGGTTGCGGCATTGGCTCTGGCGGGTTGCAGCAACGCTCCCAATCCGTCGGAGTCGACGGGCTCCGCGGCGCCTGCCGCCGCGAAAACCGCTTCGGCGGCACCTCAGATCCCGAGCCAGGTGAGCGGCACGATCACGCTGCGCGCCGGTACGCCGGCGCCCTCGTCGAACGCCACCCTGGTGCTGAACCTGGCCGACGTGTCCTCCACCGCGACGGGTTCCGCCCCGCTGGCCAGCAAGACTTCGCCGGCCGGCGCGTTCCCGCAGCCGTTCACGCTGAGCTTCAACCCGGCCGAAGTGAAACCGGGCGACCTGTACGTGATCCAGGCCACCCTGACCGACGGCGACCGCAAGTACACCATGCCGATCCAGGCGCCGGTGCTCGCCAAGGGCAGCAAGAACGATGGCGTGGCGATCGAGCTGATGGCGGAGCAGACGCCCAGCGAGAAGATTCTGGCCGAATTCGCCGAGGCGAAGGCGCAGATCGGCGGCATGAAGATCAGCCACGGCACCAAGCTGGAGGCCAACGATTCGCGCGGCTGGCAGCTGTTCCGCCAGGCCGGCGAAGTGAAGTACATCCGCGAAGAGGTCGACTACGGCGACAAGGGCTATACCAGCACCGACTATGCCTACAAGGATGGCAAGCCGTGGGCGGTCGTGCAGGAGACCAAGGCCAGCCGCGCCGGCAAGCCCAGCGCGATCGACCGCGCCGGCTGGAGCGACGACGGCACGCTGGTGCTGAAGCAGCACCAGGTCGGCAGCGACGTGCAAGCGCTCGATCCGGCGGCGGCAGGCACGCTGAAGAAGCAGGCCATCGCCATCCTCGGCATGGCCACCGGCGGCAAGAACAAGTAAGCGGTTTCGGCTCCCGCCTCGGGCGGGTGCCCCGACAAAAAAAGCCGCCCGCAATGCGGGCGGCTTTTTTCATGCGGCGGCCCGGCCGGGCCGCGATGCCGGTGGTCAGAGGTTGATCCGCACGCCCATGTTGACGCTGTTGTACTTCTGGCTGTTGTCGCTGAAGCGCCCGCTGTAGCCGATCCAGCTCTGTACGCTCGGGGTCAGCTGGGCGGACAGGCCCAGCGTCGCGGTGCCCCAGCTCTGGTCGGGGTTGAAGCCGGACAGGGCGAACGTGCCGTTCATGCTGTTCAGGCCGGCGCTGACCATGCGCGGGTCGGCCTTGCTGTCGTGGTTCCAGGCCAATTCGACATAGGGCGACATCAGCAGGTTGTTGACCTGCCACTGGCCGCGCAGGCGCCAACCCAGCGTGGCCAGCAGCGAGTCGCGCTGCTGCCGCCCGAACCACATGGCGCTGCTGTCATTGCCGTTTTCGCTGTAGCCGCTGACCTTCACGGTCTGCCAGTCGAGGTTGGCGAATGGCCCGGTCTGCAGCTTGTCGGAAAGGTCGAACCACCAGCCGCCGGTGACGCCGCCGCCCAGGTGCGAGCCGTCGGTCTTGCCGGTTTCGGTGCGCTGCGCGGCACCGATGCTCATGCGGCGTTCGATGTTCTTGAAATTGGACTGGCCGAAGTTGACGTAGCCACCCACGTAGCCGCCGCCGTTGTGGTAGCCGAGATAGCCCAGGCCGCTGATGTCCTGCAGCTTGTAGCCGCCGCCACCGGAAAAATCGGCGTTGTGCTGGCCGATGCCCAGCGCCATGCCGGCGGTGACATGCTCGCCGGCGAAGAAGTTGGCGCCCAGGGTGAAGTTGAAATTGTCGCTGTTGGTGCGTGGGGAATGGCCGCTGGCGTCGAAGCGCTGCTTCGCGTAGTCGATGTTGACGAAGGTACGCACGTCGCCGTCCTTGCCGGTGGTCAGCATCTGCTCGCGCATGACGCGGTTCTGCGCGGTGCTGGCGGCCAGCGGCGCCTCGCCGAGCAGCGAGATCTGCCCCGGCGCACGGAGCACCGACAGCACGTACTGGCCGAGCATCGCGTCGGCGGCGGTAGTCGGATGCACGCCATCGGCGAACAGGTAGGTCTGGTTCGTGCCCGCCGCGTAGCTGTAGGGCAGGCCCGAGCCCTGCGGGCCGCACTGGATCGAACTGCCGCTGCACGCCGGCGTGGTGACGTTGCTGAAGCCGTAGGCCGAAGGGTTGGCGACCGCCTCGTTGAGCAGGGCGAAGGTGTTCACTGGAATGATGTTCAGGCCGTTGTTGCTCAACTGCATCAGCCCGCTGTTGAGCACGCCGTTGTAGAGCACGGCGAGCTGGCTGGCGCCGGCCTGCGCGGCGGCGCCGCCGGCGGCGGACGCGGGCGTCTTGCCGAGGTCGGGCAGGTTGTAGACCACCACGTACCGTGCGCCGGCGGCCTGCAGCGCGCCCAGCACGCCCAGCTCGGCCTGCGCCGCGCTGGCGGTGCCGGCGGCGATCGCGTTCGGGTTGGTCAGCGCTCCGCTCAGATAGAAGATGTCGTTGGCGCCGCCCCAGACCTGGTACAGGGCGTTGCCGTCGGCCTTGCCGCCGGTCGTGCCGAGATACATCTGCAGCTGTTGCGGAATGGTCGGCACCGCGGCCACGTTGTTGACGAAGCCGGCGCCGCCCCAGGCGAAATCGGTACCGCCGGCCGCCGATGGCTTCAGCGTGAAGCCGAGGCCGGACGCCACGTTCTCCGCCGTGGTGGTGCCCGGGTTGGTGGTGAAGCGCAGCGGCGGCTGGATGCCGGGCGCGGTGGCCAGCGAGATGTTGCCGTTGTCGCTGAGGCTGTCGCCGAAGACGATGACGTTGCTGAAATCGGTGGCCGCGGCAGCCGTGCTGAACAGCAACGCGGTGGCGATGGCGCCGGCCAGATGGCGGGGACGAAGCATGCTGACACTCCTTCGGCCGGGATGGCCTTGTTAGTCTGAAGTTACGTTACGGCATTCCATACGGAACCGCATGCTGCAGCGCATCGCCGCCGTATGCAAGCAAGTCGCGGGGAATTCAGCGCTTGCCGGCGCGCGCGAACGCGTCGGCAAAGGCATTGCTGGCCGGGGCGGGAGCCGGTTTGGGCGCGCCGCCACCCGGGCGCGGGCCGCGGTTGTCGCGCTGGCCGCCGCGGGTATCGTTGCCGGCGGCGCCCGCACGGCCGCCACGCGCCTGGCCCGGCTCGTCGTCCAGCCGCATGCTGAGGCCGATGCGCTGGCGCGGCAGGTCCACCTCCATCACCTTGACCTTGACGATGTCGCCGGCCTTCACTGCGTCGCGCGGATCCTTCACGAAGGTATGCGACAGCGCCGAGACATGCACCAGCCCGTCCTGGTGCACGCCGATGTCGACGAACGCGCCGAACGCGGCGACGTTGGTGACGCGGCCTTCCAGGATCATGCCGGGGCGCAGGTCCTTCAGGTCCTCCACGCCTTCGGCGAAGCTCGGTGCGACGAACGCCGGGCGCGGATCCCGGCCCGGCTTTTCCAGCTCCTTCAGGATGTCGCGCACGGTGGGTACACCAAATTTTTCGTCGGTGAACTGTTCGGCTTTCAGGCCGCGCAGGAAGGCGCTGTCGCCGATGATGTTGCGCACCTCGCGGCCGCACTGCGCGATGATCCGCTCGACCACCGGGTAGGCTTCCGGGTGCACCGCGCTGGCATCCAGCGGGTTGTTGCCGCTGGGCACGCGCAGGAATCCGGCGCACTGCTCGAACGCCTTGTCGCCGAGCCGCGGCACCTTCAGCAGCGCCTTGCGGTTGGCGAACGGGCCGTTCGCGTCGCGGTGCTTCACCACGTTCTCGGCCACCGAGGCGGACAGCCCCGCCACGCGCGAGAGCAGCGCGGCGGAAGCGGTGTTGACGTCCACGCCGACCGCATTGACGCAGTCCTCCACTTTCGCGTCCAGCGCGCGCGCCAGCTTGATCTGGTTCACGTCGTGCTGGTACTGGCCCACGCCGATCGCCTTGGGCTCGATCTTCACCAGCTCGGCCAGCGGGTCCTGCAGGCGCCGTGCGATCGAGACGGCGCCGCGCAGGCTCACGTCCAGCTCAGGGAACTCCTTCGCCGCCAGTTCCGAGGCGGAATACACCGAGGCGCCGGCCTCGCTCACCACGACTTTCGAGAGCTTCGCCTCGGGCAGCTTCCTGATCAGTTCGCCGGCCAGCTTGTCGGTCTCGCGCGAGCCGGTGCCGTTGCCGATCGCGATCAGGTCCACGCCGTGCTGCCGGCACAGCTTGGCCAGCGACACCAGCGATTCGTTCCACTGCCGCCGCGGCTCCAGCGGGTAGATCGTGTCGGTAGCCAGCAGCTTGCCAGTGGCGTCGACCACCGCGACCTTGCAACCGGTGCGGATGCCGGGGTCCAGCCCCATCACCGTCTTGGCGCCGGCCGGTGCGGCCAGCATCAGGTCCTTCAGGTTGTCGCCGAACACGCGGATCGCCTCGTCCTCGGCGCCTTCGCGCACACGGCCGAACAGGTCCAGCGTGAGGTGCAGGTGCAGCTTCACCCGCCAGGTCAGGCGCACCGTCTCGCGCAACCACGCATCCGCGGCGCGGCCGCGGTTGTGGATGTCGGCATGCGCGGCGACACGGCCTTCGCCCTCGGCATGGCCCTGCTCACTGTCTGCGGCGGGCGCGAGCTCGAGTTCGATCACGCCCTCGTTGCGCGCGCGCATCAGCGCCAGCAGGCGGTGCGAGGGAATCTTCGCGATCGGTTCGACGTGGTCGAAGTAGTCGCGGAACTTCGCGCCTTCGTTTTCCTTGCCTTCGACCACTTTTGCGCGGATCTGCCCCTGCGCCCACAGCCAGTCGCGCAGCTCGCCGACCAGGTGCGCGTCTTCGGCGATCGACTCCATCAGGATCGCGCGCGCGCCGTCCAGCGCGGCGCGCACGTCGGCCACGCCCTTGTCCGCATCGACGAACGCTTCGGCGAATGCCTCCGGCGTGCGCGTGGGATCTTCGCGCAGGCCCGTCGCCAGCGGTTCCAGCCCGGCTTCGCGGGCGATCTGCGCCTTGGTGCGGCGCTTGGGCTTGAACGGCAGGTACAGATCCTCCAGCCGCGCCTTGGTATCGGCGGCGAGCAGGTCGGCCTTCAACGCATCGCTGAGCTTGCCCTGCTCCTCGACGCTGGCGAGGATCGCCGCGCGTCGCTCTTCCAGCTCGCGCAGGTAGCGCAGGCGTTCCTCCAGCAGGCGCAGCTGGGTGTCGTCGAGGCCGCCGGTGACCTCCTTGCGGTAGCGGGCGATGAACGGCACGGTGGCGCCGCCGTCGAGCAGGTCGACCGCCGCGCGTACCTGTTCGGTCTTGGCGACGATGTCGTTGGCAATGCGTTGTTCGATGCTGAGCATGGGCGGTGATCGGTTCCTGGCGACGGCGTGGTGCGCCGGATGAAAAGATGAAGCGGCTGATGATACCAAGCGATGCCGCCGCAGCCGCCGCAGAAACGAGAACGGCGCCGCGGATCGACCGCGGCGCCGTGGTTGGAATCAACGCCAGCTCAGGCGCTGAACGAGTTGCGGCTGTCGGACGCCGACGGGTTGGGCTTGAACTCGCTGGCGCGGCCGTTCAGCACCAGGGTGCCGCAGATCATGTCGTGCAGACCCTGCTTGCGCTGCGTCCAGGCAACCATCAGGAAGCCGATACCGAGGATGATGGCGCTGAGGAACTTGGCGAAGTAGCGGCCCAGCGCGCGCGGGAAGCTGATCCGCCGGCCTTCCAGGTCGGTGACCCGGATGCCCAGCGCCAGCTTGCCCAGCGTGCCCTGCCAGGCCGAGCTTTCGCACACGGTGAAGTACAGCACGCCGAGCACCACGATCAGCAGCATCGCCGGCCACATCGTGGCGTAGTAATGCATGTTGGCGGCCATCATGGCGTCCGGGTTGCCGACCGCGTCGAGGCTGGCCTGCTTCAGCGCCGCCTTGGCGTCGTCGCCGTCGAACGCCTTCTCGATCAGCATCTGCGGGATGTACAGCACGATCGCATCGAGGATGTAGGCGGCCACACGCTTCCAGAAGCCGGCGTAGTCTTCCAGCGCGGCGGCGGTGGTCTGCGGCAGCAGCGGGGCGGAAGGCGCAGCGTAGGGATTGGCGCTTGTCGGCGGCGGCGCGGCCGCCACGTCGGGGAACAGCACCGACAGCGGCTGCCAGTCGGCCAGGCCTTCGTGCCAGGCAAGATCGTCGTGGCTTACCTGGCCGCTGCGCAGCCACTGGCGCACATCGTCTTCCTTGTACGGGCCGTGCCGTTCGCCGTCGCGGCCGATCCAGATTTCCATGCGTGCACTCCCCATGCCGGTGAAAGTGCGCATGATGCCATGAGCGGATTACCGCGCGGAGGTCAGGCGGCGTCGCGGCGCTTCAGATGCACCAGCAGCAGCGAGATCGCCGCCGGGGTGACGCCGCTGACGCGCGCGGCCTGGCCGACCGTGGCCGGCAGCGCACGCTTCAGTTTCAGCAGCACCTCGGCCGACAGCCCGCGCACCTTGTCGTAGTCGAAGCCGACGGGAATCGCCAGCTGCTCGTGGCGGCGCTGGCGTTCGATCTCCCCGCGCTGGCGCTCGAGGTAGCCGGCGTATTTCACCTGCACCTCGACCTGGGCGGCGACGTCGTCGCGCGCCACCGTCGGCCCTAGTTCCGGTACGCCGGCGAGCTTCGCGTAGTCCAGCTCAGGCCGGCGCAGCAGGTCGATGGCGCTGGTCTCGCGGCTGACCGCGATGCCGAGCTGGCGCTCGACCGCGGCGCCGCGCGCATTCGCCGGGGTCACCCACAACGCGCCCAGGCGCTGCAGTTCGCGTTCGACCGCGTCGCGCTTGGCGCGCAGCGCGTCGAAGCGCGCCGGCGTCACCACGCCCAGCTCGAAGCCCTGTTCGGTGAGGCGCAGGTCGGCGTTGTCCTCGCGCAGGTGCAGCCGGTATTCGGCGCGCGAGGTGAACATGCGGTACGGCTCGATGGTGCCATTGCTGGTGAGGTCGTCGATCAGCACGCCGAGGTACGCCTCGTCGCGGCGCGGGTACCAGGGTGCCTTGCCGTGCACCGCCAGCGCGGCGTTGAGGCCGGCGACCAGGCCCTGCGCGGCGGCTTCCTCGTAGCCGGTGGTGCCGTTGATCTGGCCGGCGAAGTACAGGCCCGGGATCGCCTTGGTCTCCAGCCACGGGTGCAGTCCGCGCGGGTCGAAGTAGTCGTACTCGATCGCATAGCCGGGGCGGGTGATGTGCGCGTGCTCGAAGCCCTTGATCGACTGCACCAGTGCCAGCTGCACGTCGTACGGCAGCGAGGTGGAGATGCCGTTCGGGTAGATCTCGAAGGTGTCCAGCCCTTCCGGCTCGATGAAGATCTGGTGCGAGGACTTCTCCGCGAAGCGCACCACCTTGTCCTCGATCGACGGGCAGTAGCGCGGGCCGACACCCTCGATCTGGCCGGTGTACAGCGGCGAGCGGTCCAGCGCGCCGCGGATGATCTCGTGGGTGCGCTCGCCGGTATGGGTGATCCAGCAACTGACCTGGCGCGGGTGCTCGTCGCGCGTACCGAGGTAGGAGAACACCGGCATCGGATCGTCGCCGGGCTGCTCTTCCAGGCCGCTGAAGTCGATGCTGCGCCGGTCGATGCGCGGCGGCGTGCCGGTCTTCAGCCGGTCGGCAGCGACCGGCAGCTCGCGCAGTTTCGCGGCCAGCGTGCTGGCCGGCGGATCGCCGGCGCGACCGCCGGCGTACTGCGCCTGGCCAATGTGGATCTTGCCGGCGAGGAAGGTGCCGGCGGTGAGCACCACGGCGCGCGCATCGAAGGCGAGCCCCATCTGGGTGACCACGCCGCAGACGCGGCCGTGCTCGATGATGAGGTCGTCCACCGCCTGCTGGAACAATTCCAGGTTCGGCTGGGTTTCCACCATGCGCCGGATCGCCGCCTTGTACAGCGCGCGGTCGGCCTGGCAGCGGGTGGCGCGCACGGCCGGGCCTTTCGACGCGTTCAGCGTGCGCCACTGGATGCCGGCGCGGTCGGCCGCGTGCGCCATCGCGCCGCCCAGCGCGTCGATCTCCTTCACCAGATGGCCCTTGCCGATGCCGCCGATCGCCGGGTTGCAGCTCATCTGGCCGATCGTCTCGATGTTGTGGCTGAGCAGCAGCGTGCGCGCACCGGTGCGCGCGGCGGCCAGCGCGGCCTCGGTACCGGCGTGGCCGCCGCCGATCACGATGACGTCGTAGTGGGTCGGATGGCGCATCAAACTGACCTGGGCATGCAGAAACTGACGAAACGGGGCGCCATGGTAGCGCCATCAATGCCTTGCGGGCCGCGCAGGGCAGCTGGCACGCTTCCTGCTTACGGGGAACCAGCACTTTCACGGGCAGACGCTGCGCGACCACGCGCGCCGAGGTCGAACGGACAGGGGTTCGATCGCGTACCAGGAAAGGAAGCAAGACGGCACCCCTCGGGGTGCCGTCGTCTTTTGCGCGGCCGGCAAGGGCCGTAAAGACGAAGCCCCGCGGTGATGGCCGCGGGGCTTCGTGCTGTTAGATCTGGCGCCCGGCGGTCTCAGGAACAGGGGGAATCCAGGATGACCGTGTTGCCGAGCGCCAGAAACCGTAAATCTGCTGGCGCCGCCCCATGGCGGCTGCCGTGGAACGTGGGGCGATATTCACCGCAAACGCGTGAACACGGGGTGACTGAAAAGGAGTTTTGTGCCCGATCGCGGCAGCAGATGACGTGTTGCGTCAGTCGTGTGATTGCCTGCCCAAATTCTCCGTGATCCAGCTCACATATGGCATGGCGGTTGCATCGTCTGCTTACCCACCCACCAGGGAAGTAATGGACATGAGCTTCGACTTCCAACCGGTTTATCCGCACCATGACTTGCTGGTCGAAATCGGCCAGGTCGAGATGGCCATCGACGGACTGAGCGAGCGCGACGACAGCGAGCGCGTGGAGCTGCAGCCGACGCTGGAGTCGCGCATGCAGAGCCTGCTTGAGGCGCTCGATCATCTGGACGTCTGAATGAGATACCCCGCCCGCGTGCATGGCGGCATCGCCGCGCATGCCAGGGCGACCCGGCGGGAGGGTGCAATGCGTCCGCCGCGGTTCAGTGGTTCAGCACGCTGTCGATGATCTCGGCCAGGTTGCGCGAAAGCCCGGGTTGCCGGGCCAATTCCACGATGGCCGCCTGCGCCGCCTCGCGCCGCCGCGGCTCCAACCGCTGCCAGCCGTTGAACGCCGTGGCCAGTCGCGCGGCCACCTGCGGGTTCAAGGCATCCAGCGCCACCAGTCGTTCGCCCAGCAGTCGGTAGCCGGCGCCGTCGGCACGGTGGAAACCGCTCGGGTTGCTGCGCACGAATGCACCCAGCAGCGACTGCACCCGGTTCGGATTCTTCAGCGTGAATGCGTCGTCGCGCTCCAGCTGTCGCACGCGATTCAGCGCTGGCTCGCCCGGCAACTGCGCCTGTACCGCGAACCACTTGTCCAGCGCCAGTGCGTTGCCGGCGTAGCGTTCGCGATAGTCGCGCAGCGCCGCGGCGGCCTGCGCAGCGCCGCTGCGCACCAGCACCGACAACGCAGCGAGACGATCGGTCATGCCGGGGGCGTCGCGGTATTGCGTGGCGGCCAGCGCGCCGGCACCGGTCGGGTCCAGCAGCGCCAGCAGTTCCAGCACGCGGCGCTGCAACCGGCGGCGCGCCTGGCTCGATGCATCGAGCTCGATGCCGGTTTGCGCGAGCAGCGCGAGGTACCGCCGCTGCAGGTTTTCCGCGCCCAGCCGCTCGGCCAGCTGCCGTTGCAGTGCCTGGCGTGATTGATGGATACGCTGCGGGTCGATCGCGGTTTCGCGCTCGGCCAGCTCGATCTCGCCGGGCGGGGTGAGCAGGTCGGCCAGCAACGCGTCGTCGACGGCGGCGCCGTCGAACAACCGCGCCAGTGCATCGCACCAGGCGTGCAGCGCGGCACCGGCGGTGCCGTCGCGCAGCTCCTCGTAGGCGCGTGCGGCCAGCTGCTGGCTGGCTTCCCAGCGGTTGAAGCCGTCGACGTCGTGGGCCAGCAGCAGCGCCAGCTCGTCCGGCGTGTAGTCGTACTCCAGGATCACCGGCGCGGAGAAGCCGCGCAGCAGCGATGGCACCGGCGCGGCGCCGACGTCGGTGAAGACGAAGTTCCGCTCGGCGCGGTCGAGCACCACCACCAGCTCGGTAACTGGTTTGGACGTCTGGCCGTCCAGATGCAGCGGCAGCATGTCGCCGTGCGGGGTGAACAGCGCCAGCTTGACCGGGATCGGCAGCGGCGCGCGGGGCTCCGCGCCGTGGCCAGCCGGGATTTGCTGGGCCAGGGTCAGCGTATAGGTATGGGCCGCTGCGTCGTAGTGCCCGTGCGCCTTCAGCCGCGGCGTGCCGGCCTGGGCGTACCAGGCGAGGTAGGGCGTGAGGTCGCTGCCGTTGGCCTCGCCCAGCGCGGCGAGGAAATCCTCCAGCGTGGCAGCGTGGCCGTCGTTGCGCTCGAAGTAGCGGTCCATGCCGCGGCGGAAGCCGTCCCGGCCCAGCGCACTGGCCAGCATGCGCACCAGCTCGGCGCCCTTCTCGTACACCGTGGCGGTATAGAAATTGTTGATCTCGCTGTACTGTGCCGGGCGCACCGGATGCGCCAGCGGACCGGCGTCCTCGGGGAACTGCGCACGGCGCAGCAGGGCGACATCCTCGATGCGCTTCAGTGGCGCCGAATTCATGTCGGCCGAGAAGCTCTGTTCGCGGAATACGGTGAGGCCCTCCTTCAGCGAGAGCTGGAACCAGTCGCGGCAGGTGACGCGGTTGCCGCTCCAGTTGTGGAAGTATTCGTGCGCCACCACCGCCTCGACGTGACGGTACTCCTCGTCGGTGGTCGAGTCCGGCTCGGCCAGCAGGCACTTCGCGTTGAAGATGTTGAGCCCCTTGTTCTCCATCGCGCCCATGTTGAAGTCGTGGGTGGCGACCACGTGGAACACGTCCAGGTCGTAGTTGCGGCCGTAAGTCTGCTCGTCCCAGCGCATTGCGCGCTCCAGTGCGTCCATCGCGTAGTGGCAGCGCCCGATCGCGTCGGCCTCGGCCCAGATCTTCAACTGCACGGCGCGGCCGTCGGCGGTGACGTAGTCGCGCTCGATCACTTCCAGTCGGCCGGCGACCAGCGCGAACAGGTAGCTCGGCTTCGGGTGCGGGTCGACGAAGCGCGCCCAGTGGCGGCCGCCTTCCAGCTCGCCGGCGCCGTCCGGGTTGCCACCGGCCAGCAGCACCGGGAAGCGGGCGCGGTCGGCGCGCAGGGTGACCGTGTAGCGGGACAGCACGTCGGGCCGGTCGGGAAAGAACGTGATGTGGCGAAAGCCCTCGGCCTCGCACTGGGTCAGCAGGAAGCCGGTTTTGCGCGGGCCGGACAGGTACAGGCCTTCCAGCGCGGTGTTCGCCGCCGGGCGCAGCCGCACACGGGTCTCCAGCACGCTGCCGTCGCGGACGCCGTCCACTACCAGCACACTGTCGTCGTAGCGGTATTCGCCGGCGGACAGCGTGCGACCGTCCAGCGCGATCGCCAGCAGCTGCAGGTTCTCGCCGTCCAGCCGCAGCGGCGCGTCCTGCGCGACGTCGCGGCGCAGATGCAGGCGCGCGAGTACTTCGCTGGCGTCAATGCCGAGGTCGAAGTCCAGCTCGATGGCCTCGACCCGCCAGGCGGGGGCGCGGTAGTCGCGCAGGCGGATCAGGCTCGGGGTGGCGGCTTGCGGCAGTGCATGCATGGGATGGGCGCGGGAATGGGGACCGCTGAGGGTAACATGGGGTGTTGCAGACGCAGGAGAACCCCGTGGACGCGAAGCGTTATGCCGCCGGACAGGACCGCCTGGGCGAGCAGGAGATCGTGGTGCTGGCCGAGCCCGGTAGCGGGCGGTGCGTGCGCATCGCGCGCCATGGCGCGGCACTGCTCGATTTCGAGGTCGGCGCCGCCGGGTCGGTGCGCGACCTCGCCGACGGCTACCGCGATGCGGACGAAGTGACCGCCCGCGCGGGTTCGCGCTTCGCCATCATGGCGCCGTTCGCCGGGCGCATCGCCGACGCGCGCTACACCTTCGACGGCCACGCGCAGGATCTGCAACCCGGCGTGACCGGCGCCGCGCGGGCCAGCCGGCACGGCTTCGTGCGCGACGTGGATTTCGAGCTCGCCGCACTGGCCGCGGACGACGACCGCGCGCAGGCCACCCTGACCACCCGCGCGATCCGCCCGCAGCCCGGCTACCCGCATGCGATCGACCTCGCGGTGACGTTCACCCTGGATGCCGGTGGCCTCACCCTGGAGGCGTGCATGCGCAATGTCGGCGACCGCGCCGCGCCGTGCTTCTTCGGCTGGCATCCGTATTTCCACGTGGCCGACGGTGAGGTCGACGACTGGCAGCTGCAGATTCCTGCGCAGACGCTGATCCGCACTGGTGCCAACCTGATCGCGCTGGCCGGCGCGGAAGCGTATGTGGCGCTGGACGATGCGCCGGCGCTGGATTTCCGCGAGTCGCGGCGGATCGGTGACAGCATCATCGATCAGGGCTACACCGACCTCGACGTCGACGCCGACGGTCGCATCCGCACCCGCCTGCGCAACCCGGTCAGCGGTTTCGCCATCGCGGTGTGGCAGGAGCATGGCGTGATGCACGCGTTCACCGCCGACACGGTCAGCCGCGACGCCCGCCGCGCGGTCGCGCTGGAGCCGATGGAGTGCATGGCCGACGCGTTCAACCGGCCCGAGTGCGCCGCGGCGATCCGGCTCGAACCCGGCGCCGAGCGCCGCTTCCGTTGTGGCGTGGAGATCGAACCGTGATGGATGCCTTGCCCGATTTCGAGCAGATTCTCGATGCCGCCGCGCGCATCGCGCCGTACGCCAGCGTCACCCCGGTGCTGCGCGGCGCGGCGCTGGATGCGCTGGCCGGCGCGGAGCTGCACTTCAAGTGCGAGAACCTGCAGCGTGGCGGCGCGTTCAAGTTCCGTGGTGCCTGCAATGCGGTGTGGTCGCTTGACGATGCGCAGGCCGCGCGCGGCGTGGTCACCCATTCCTCCGGCAACCACGGCAACGCGCTGGCGCTGGCTGCCGCCACCCGCGGCATCGCCGCGCACGTGGTGGTGCCGGAAGGCGCGGTGCGCGCCAAGCTCGAAGCGATCGAGCGCGCCGGCGCCACCCTGCATCGCTGCGCGCCGACCCAGGCTGCGCGCGAGGCGATGTGCGCCGGGGTGCAGCGCGCCACCGGCGCCGAGTTGGTGCATCCGTATGCCGACATCCGGGTGATGGCCGGCCAGGGCACGCTTGCGCTGGAGCTGCTGCGGCAGGCGCCGGGACTGGACGCACTGGTCACGCCGGTCGGCGGCGGCGGCCTGGCCAGCGGCGTGGCGATCGCCGCGCACGGCCTCGACCCGGCGCTGGCCCTGTTCGCCGCCGAGCCGCTCGGTGCCGACGACGCGGCGCGCTCGCTGGCGCAGGGCACGCGGGTCACCACGGTGGTGCCGGATACGATCTGCGATGGCCTGCGCGCGCTGGTTGGCGAGCACAACCTCGACGCGCTGCGCATGCATCGCGTCGAGGTGATCACGGTCAGCGACGCGGAGACCGTCGCTGCGATGCGGCTGCTGTGGTCGGAGCTGAAGCAGGTGGTGGAAGTGTCCAGCGCCACCGTGCTCGCGGCGATCCTCAAGCAGCCGCGGCGCTTCGCCGGCAAGCGCGTCGGCGTGGTGCTGACCGGCGGCAACGTGGATCTCGACGCGCTACCCTGGTGAACCGACGGGTGGATCAACCCGGCGCCGACTCCACCAGGGTGCTGCCGGCCGGCGCGTCGCCGGCGTCGCTGCCGACCGCAGCGGGCTGGTGCTGCGCCAGCGCGTGCAGATCCAATTGGCCGACCGGAATCGGCGTGTAGTCCGCGCCGAACGCCACTTCGCCCGGCCGCCAGCCGGCGGGCTGGCGCACGGCGACCCAGAAGCGCTTCAGCGCAGCCCAGTGCAGCCCGATCAGGCCGTAGTTGTTGTCGGCGTCGACGATCGGATCGCCCACGCCGGTCGGCCGCGGCGGTTCGCCGTACAGCGCGGTGCCGAACAGCACGTCCCACACCGAGAGCACCTGGCCGTAGTTGCAGTTGTGCAGCGTCGGCCGCTCGGGATCGACCAGCATGTGGTGCAGGCGGTGGAACTTCGGGGCGACGAACACGCGGTCGAGCACGCGGCCGAAGCCCAGCCGGACGTTGGTGTGCGAGAAGTTCTGCACCAGTTCACCGAGCAGCATCAGCCAGGCGAACTCGTCCGGGTCCACGCCGATCACCAGGCCCACCGTGGCCAGGATCATCGACTGGATGAAACCATCCACCAGGCTGCCGCGATCGTTGGTCCAGCAGCTCATCTGGCGCGTGCTGTGGTGCATGCTGTGCAGCGCCCACCACCACGGGATCGCGTGCTGGGTGCGGTGCATCCAGTAGTACGTGAAGTCGTACACCACGTAGTACACCGCGAACAGCACGTAAGGGTGGTCGTTGAACCACGGCACCAGGTTCTTCAGCGCCAGCGGCGAGGCGCTGCCGGTGGCGGCGGCCGCATCGGCGCTGCCGAACAGGTGGCTGAACGGCATCAGCACCAGGTAGGTGAACAGCGGGAAGATGCCCAGCAGCATCAGCAGCGTGTAGTTGCGGTCGACCCGGGTGAGCTTGCGGTCCGTCCACTTTTCTGCGGGGAAGAAGGTCTCCAGCGGGCGGAAGATGAAGCCGATGATGGCGAGCTGCAGCGCCGCGATCAGCAGCGCGGCGGCGATGTCGCGCGGGTCGCCGGCCAGGCCGTCCAGGTGCAGCGCACTCAGCAGCGGGATGATCGCGTGGTCAGCCAGCCAGCTGACCAGAAAATTCCATAGTTGGGGCAGATCGAACATCGGCGCTTCTTCGGATTCGGCAGCGGCCCAATCATATCGCCGCGCGATGGCGCGGACGCTGAATGCTCAGGAACGGCGCTTTGCTCCCACGCCGCTGACCGCGAACAGCCCGAGCAGCACGAACACGATGCCAACCAGCTCCATGGCCGAGGGCTGCTCGTGCAGGATCAGCCACGCCAGCAGCACGCTGACGACCGGCACGCCGAGGCTGGCCACGCTGGCCACCGTGGTCGGCAGCCGCTGCAGCACGATCGACCACAGCCACCAGGCCAGGCTGGAGGCCAGCAGCACGCTGTAGGTCAACCCGCCGACGAAGGCCCAGTTCCACTCGATCGCGCGCTCCGGCACCACCAGCGCGATGCCGCCGAGCGCGATGCCGCCCAGCAGCATCTGCCACGCGGTGAGGTTGAGCACTGACGACGCATGCCGCAGAAACATGCGCTTGCTGAGCACGGTGCCGGCCGCCCACGCGACGCCGCCGGCGATCGCCAGCGCGGTGCTCAGCGCACTGCCCATGGCGCGCCATGGTTCGATGATGCACAGCAGCCCGAGCGCGGCCAGCGCCAGTCCCAGCCAGTGCCGCGCCGTGGGGCGGTCGCCCAGCAGCAGCCAGGCCAGCAGCACCGCCCAGAACGGCATGGTGTACGCGAGCAGGGCGACGTGACCGGCACCACCGTCGAGCAGCGCCCATTGCTCCAGCCCCTGGAACGCGGTGGTCTGGCACAGGCCGATCAGCAGCGTGGGTCCCAGCGGCGGCGGCCGCAGCGATTGCCGCGACAGCAGCAGCGCGGCAAACAGCACGGCGGCGCCGAGCAGGTAGCGCAGCGCGGCGAAGTGGAACGGCCCGGCGTACGCCAGCACCTGTTTCATCACGACCCAGCTGTAGGCCCAGATCAGGATGGTGACGAGCAGCGCGGACAACGCGCCGCGGGATGGCGAGGGCGGCATGGGCGATCGGGACGGGAAGGGGCGACAAGTCTAGCGGCGTGGGTTAGCTTGTGGCGCACCCTTCGACCATCCGCCAGCCATGACCGGGACCCCCGAACTGCCACGCTGCCACTGGGCCGCCAACGGCGACGCGCTGATGCGCGACTACCATGACACCGAGTGGGGCGTGCCGCTGCACGACGACCGCGCACTGTTCGAGTTCCTCTGCCTCGAAGGCGCCCAGGCCGGCCTGTCCTGGCGCACCGTGCTGGCCAAGCGCGACAACTACCGCAGGGCCTTCCATGGTTTCGAGATCGCCCGGGTCGCCGCGATGAGCGATCGCGAGCTGGAAAAGTGCCTGCTCGACCCGGGCATCATCCGCAACCGACTGAAGGTTTCGGCCACCCGCGACAATGCGGTCGCGGCGCTCGAAGTGATCGCGGAGTTCGGCAGTCTGGACGGCTATCTGTGGTCGTTCGTCGACGGCAAGCCGCTGCGCAACCGCTGGCGCAGCCAGGCCGAGGTACCGGCCAGCGCCGCCCTGTCCGATCGCATGAGCAAGGCGCTGAAGAAGCGCGGCTTCCGCTTCGTCGGCAGCACCATCTGCTACTCGCTGTTGCAGGCCACCGGCATGGTCGACGATCACCTTGTGGGTTGTTTTCGCCACCGGCAGGGGTGAGCGCGGCGCGCCGCGCATACGCAAGAACTTGCGAGACGCGGCGACGGCGACATGCCGAAATGTGCGCTCTTTCACAGCAACGGCATGAGCCTGAACGCCAACGGTACCGTGGACGAAATGTGTGCTGAACGGCACGCCGTGCGCACTTGTGAAAACTTCGTTCTCCGATGGAAGCTGCGCGGGTCCCGAGTCGGGCCGTGTGCGCCAACCCGCGCGCGGCGAACGACGTCGAGGCATCTGCACGGGCCGGCACGCCGCGAGCCGCATCCCGAAATCCATGAACGCCATCCCCGGAGGCACGCAATGAAATCACGTCATCTCATGCTCAAGCTGGTCAGTGCCGCGGTGCTCACCGCGCTGGCCGCCTCGCCGCTGCTGGCGCAAACCACCGGCACCACCGGCACCACGACGACTACGACCACGACCACCACCACGACCACCCGTGAATCGGTGACGTTGAGCAACCAGTTCGGCACGTTCGCCGGTTCGACCACGAACTCGCAGGCGCTGGTGCAGGGGCTGCGCGATGGCACCGCGATCACGCTCACCGGGCCGGCGCCCACGACAACGACGACGGGTACCACCACCGGCACCACCACGGTATCGACGACCTTCCAGCCGGCCACCGGCCCGATGGGCTACGGCAACGTGAAGATCGCCCTGTCGCTGGCCGAGGCCAGCCTGGCGAAGGCCGGCATCACCGATCCCACTGCCGCCGAGGTGGCTGCCGCACTGAACGGTGGCACCCTGGTGATGGCCGACGGCACCAGCATCGACCTGAAGGGCGTGCTGGCGCAGCGCGCCGCGGGCCAGGGCTGGGGCGAGATTGCCAAGGCTGACGGCTTCAAGCTGGGCGACGTGATGCGCTCACCGAAGGCGGCCGCCCACGGGCACGAACACGCGCATGTGGAGAAGGTCGAAGTGGCCAAGGTGCACGGCGTCGACCGTCCGCACAAGTCCGAGCAGGTGGCCAAGGTCGACCGCCCCGAGCGTCCGGAGCGTCCGTCCAAGCCCGAGCGTCCCGAGCACCCGAGCCATGCCGGCCGTCCGGGCGGCTGAGCCAACCTTCCACGTCGCCAGTCACCCCGCAGGCCCGGCGTGATGCCGGGCCTGCTGCCATATCTTCAATGACCCAAGGAAACCTTGACCCATGCGTAATGCACACCCCTGGATGATCGTCGGCGGACTGCTGCTGATCGGCGCGCCCGCGGCCCACGCCGCCACGTCGGACAGCGACCAGCTCAGCCTCACCGCCGGCGCCGACTACAGCAGCGGCAAGTACGGCACCAACACCAACACCGACATCTGGTCAGTGCCGGTGACGGCGGCGTACCAGACGGATCGCTGGACCTTCAAGCTCACCGTGCCGTACATCAACATCAGCGGTGCGAGCAACGTGATTCCCGGCGTGGGCAAGGTGAAGAACGGCAACCCGAGAGGGCGCGGTCACGGCAAGGGCGGCCTGCCTCCCGTACCGGGCACCACGACCAGCAGCGGTTCGGCCTCGGGCCTGGGCGACGTCACCGCGTCGGTGGGCTACGAGCTGTTCACCAGCGCGGACCGCACGTTCGGGCTGGATCTCACCGGCAAGGTGAAGTTCGGCACCGCCGACGAGGACAAGGGCCTGGGCACCGGCAAGAACGACTACGGCCTCTCGCTCGACACCTACAAGGTGGTGGGCGACTGGACCGCGTTCGGCGGCGTGGGCTGGATGAAGTACAGCAGCTCGCAGTACATCCAGCTGCGCAACGCCTTCAACGCGAACGTCGGCGCCGAGTACAAGCTCAGCTCCAACGACGGCATCGGCGCGTACTACTACTACCGTGAGCGGATCGCCACCGGCGGCGCGTCGCAGAGCGAGCTGACCGGCTACTGGAACCACAAGTTCAGCAGCAACCTGCGCCTGCAGGCCTACGCGATGGGCGGTTTCTCCGACGGCAGCCCGGATTACGGCGTGGGCGCGTCGCTGAAGTACAGCTTCTGACCGGACCGGCGCCGTGCACGACATTGCACGGCGCTCCATGTTGGCGCGCGCTATTTGCGCCGTGAGCCGCGCAGCGAGTCGATCGAGAAAGTGGCGATTTCACCGCCGGGCACGCGGCGCGGCTGGCCCACCGGCGGGCCCCAGGCGTGCGCGCTGACCACTTCCCAAGTGGCCGGAATCCGCCCGTCTTTGCGCATGCTTTCGTACGCGGCCAGCATGCGCCGATAGTGCGCCTTGCCGGTCAGCCCGCGTGCGCGTGCGCGATCTGCGTTGGTGGCGCCCAGACCGCGCAATTCCTCCAGCAGCTTGCGCGGTTCACTGTAGGTGAGGGTGTAGCGGAACACGTCCAGCACCGGATCGCGCAGGCCGGCGTTGAGCATCGCGTCGCCGACATCGTGCATGTCGAGGAAGCGGCCCACGTGCGGCTGCTGGTCGGTTTCAGCCCAGGCCGCGCGCAATTCCATCAGGGTGTCCGGGCCGAAGCTGGAGAACGCCATGAAGCCGCCGGGCTTGAGCACGCGCATGCACTCGCCGAACAGCGCCGGCAGGTCGTCGACCCACTGGAAGCACAGGTTGGAATACAGCACGTCCACGCTGTGGTCGGCCAGCGGCAGGTGCGTCGCCTCGGCGCAGACGCGGCGGAACGGTTTCAGCCAGCTGCTGCGCTGCTTCGCGGCACGCAGCATCGGCAGCGCCAGGTCGAGGGCGATCACCTCGGCCTTGGGGTATTTCTGCTTCAGCAGCGCGCTGCCGCGGCCGGTGCCGGCGCCGACGTCGACCACGCGCAGCGGCGTTTCCAGGTAGAAGCCCAGCCGTTCGAGCAGGGCATCGCCCACCTCGCGCTGCAGCGCGTCGTGCTGTTCGTAGCTGGCGGCGGCGTGGCCGAAGTTGCGGCGCACGCGCTGTTGGTCGAGTTGGAAGTCGCTCATCGAACCTGCTCAAGGTGAGTGGGTGCCAGCAGCGGCTGCAGCGCCTGCGCCACCGCGTCGGCGTGGCCAAAGAACGGCGCGTGGCCGGCCTGCTGGATCTCGGTGTACTGGCCGCCGCACTGGCTGGCCGACCAGGCCATCGCCTGCGGCGGCACCAGTCGGTCGCGGCGGCCGCTGATCCAGGCGCTGCGTACGGCCAGGTCAGGCAGGGCGGCGCGACGGTCGCTGCTTTCCAGGATGCGGATGCCTTCCTGCAGCACGCGCAGGTCCGGTTCGCCGCGGGTGAACACCAGCTCGCGCAGGTGGCGCAGTTCGCCGCGCGGGTCGGTGCTGCCCATCGCCTCCAGCGCCAGGAAGCGCTCGATGGTGGCGTGGTAGTCGGTTTCCAGGTCGCTGGCCAGTTGGTGCACCAGCTTGTCGTCGCTGCCGTACGGCCAGCCGGCGTCGCGCACGAATTTTGGCGTGGCGCACAGCATCGCCAGGCCACGCACCTGCCGCGGCAGTTCCAGCGCGGCGGTGAGCGCGATAGTGCCGCCCAGCGACCAGCCCAGCCAGATCGCCGGTGGGGTGATGGCGGCGATCGCCGCGGCGCAGGCGCGTGGTTCCAGTGGCAGGCCGCAGTCACGCGAGCGGCCGTGGCCGGGCAGGTCGACCACGTACATGGTGCATTGCGCTTCCAGCGCCTCGACCAGCGGCGTCAGCACGCCGCCGTGCATCGCCCAGCCGTGCAGCAGCACCAGCGGGACGGGGCCGTGGCCGCGCCGGTCGACGTACAGGCTCATGCCTCGCTCCAGTAGGGCAAAGCGCTTCTTGCGTTCGCCTCCTCTCCCCTCCGGGCGACCCTCAGGGAGTCCCCTTGCGGGTGAGAGGATCGAGGTGAGGGGTCGGGGCTTGCCAACGTGTGGTTCAGAGCACGCTCTGATGCTGGTTTCTCGGCAGCGTGTTCCCTCACCCCAGCCTTCTCCCCTCCGGGGAGGGGGAGTTTGCTTGTCGGGAGCAGATCGGGCCCCACGGCGCCGCGCCCGTCGAACACGAAGCAGTCGCCCTGCCAGTGCGCGCCGTCGGTCTGTTCGAGGTAGTTCAGGATGCCGCCGTCGAGCTGGTAGACGTGCTGCATGCCGAGGTTCCGCATGTGCAGCGCGGCCTTCTCGCAACGGATGCCGCCGGTGCAGTACGAGACCACCGTCTTGCCTGCGTAGCGCGCGCGGTCGGCGGCGATCGCCGTGGGGAAACCGGTGAAGCTGGCCAGGCGGTAGTCGACCGCCTGGGCGAACCTGCCGGCGTCGGTCTCGTAGTCGTTGCGGGTGTCCAGCAGCAGCACCTCGCGACCGTCGTCGTCGCAGCCCTGGTCCAGCCAGCGCTGCAGGGTGGCCGCGTCCACCGCCGGTGCGCGGCCACCTTCGGGGCGGATCGCGGGCAGGCGCATGGTGATGATCTCGCGCTTCAGGCGCACGCGTAGGCGGCCGAACGGCACCGTGGCCGAGAGCGATTCCTTCGGCGCGAGGTCGGCGAAGCGCGGGTCGTCGTGCAGCGTAGCCATGAAGCCGTCGATCTGCGCGCGGCTGCCGGCGAGGAACAGGTTGATGCCTTCCGGCGCCAGCAGGATCGTGCCCTTCAGCGCCAGCGCCTCGCAGCGCGCGAGCAGCCGTTCGCGCAGCGCGGGCAGGTCGTCCAGGCTGATGAACTTGTAGGCGGAGATGTTGACGATCGACATGCGGGGGCATCGGCGGAGCAGGCGGCGATTATACGTGGTCGCCGCTGGGCGACCGGGGCGCAGCTTGCAGACGCAGCGTTTCCAGCGCAGCCAGCAGCCGGTCGATGTGGGCTTCCTCGTGCGCCGCCGACAGCGTGATGCGCAACCGCGCCTGGCCGGCGGGCACGGTCGGCGGGCGGATCGCGGTCACCAGCAGGCCTTGCCGTTCCAGCGCCTGCGCCGCCGCCAGTGCGGTCTCGGCGCTGCCCAGCAGCAGCGGCTGGATTGCGCTGGGTGAGGGCGCCAGCGGCAGGCCGAGTTCGGTGGCGCCGCGGCGGAAGCGGGCGATCAGTGCGGTGAGCTTTTCGCGTCGCCATCCTTCGGACTGCACCAGTTGCACCGCCGCCAGCGCGGCGGCGGCCAGCGCCGGCGGCATCGCGGTGGTGTAGATGTACGGGCGCGCGAACTGCAGCAGGCCGTCGATCAGCGCGGCCGGCCCGGCTACGAACGCGCCACTGCAGCCGAGCGCCTTGCCCAGCGTGGCCATCAGCAGCGGCACTTCGTGCTGGCCCAGATTCGCCGCGTCGAGGCTGCCGGCGCCGTGCGCGCCGAGCACGCCGAGGCCGTGCGCATCGTCGACCATCAAGGTGGCGCGCTCGCGCGCGCACAGCTGCGCCAGCTCGCGCAGCGGCGCGACGTCGCCGTCCATGCTGAACACGCCGTCGGTGGCGAGCAGCGCCGCCGCGTCGGGGTTCGCCGCCAGCTGGCGCGCGGCGGCGTCCACGTCGGCGTGCGGATAGCGCTTCAGTTCGGCGCCGCTGAGCTTGGCGCCATCGAGCAGGCAGGCGTGGTTGAGCTTGTCCTGCACGCAGGCATCATCGCGCGCCAGCAGCGCCTGCAGCACGCCGAGGTTGGCCATGTAGCCGGTGGAGAACAGCAGCGCTCGCTCGCGCCCGGTCCAGACGGCCAGCGCCTCCTCCAGTTCCGCGTGTTCACGGCGGTGGCCGCAGATCAGGTGCGCCGAGGTGCTGCCGACGCCTTCCTCGCGCGCGGTGCGGGTGAGCGCGGCAACCAGCTGCGGGTGCTGCGCCAGGCCGAGGTAGTCGTTGCTGCAGAACGACAGCAGGCGCTGGCTGCCGCTCTCCAGCCACGGGCCGTCGGCGTGGTCGATGGTGCGCAGGCGGCGGCGCAGCTGCGCATGTTCGCGCTCGGCGGTGTGGCCGGCGAGGCGTTGCAGGAGGTCGGGGCGGGGCATGGGTCAGTGTTCGGCGCGGGGTGAAGAGCACCCCCTCCTGACCTCCCCCTGCTGCGCAGGGGGAGGGACCGAACCAAAGCTGCGCGCTCTGCTCCCTCCCCTGCTCACCCCAACGGGGTGAGCAGGGGAGGGTCGGGGTGGGGTGCTCTTACGCTGCGGCACTGCAGCCACAACCGTGGCCGCAGCTGTTGGTTTCGCTGTCGACGATGTTTGCATGCACGGTGCCGGCGCTCTCGACCACTTCCATCGGATGCAGGTCGAGTCGGTGGAACAGTGCGCGATCGGCTGCCACGTCCGGGTTGCCGGTGGTCAGCAGCTTCTCGCCGTAGAAGACCGAGCCGGCGCCAGCGAAGAAGCACAGCGCCTGCACGGCGTCGTCCATCTGCTGGCGGCCGGCCGAGAGGCGCACGATGGACAGCGGCATCAGGATCCGCGCCACCGCGATCGCGCGCACGAACTCGAACGGATCGAGCTTTTCCGCGTTGCCCAGTGGCGTGCCGGGCACCGGCACCAGCTGGTTGATCGGCACCGACTGCGGGTGTTCGGGCAGGTTGGCCAGCGCCTGCAGCAGGCCGGCGCGCTGCTCGCGCGTCTCGCCCATGCCGACGATGCCGCCGCAGCAGGTCTTCAGGCCGGCGTCGCGCACCTGTACCAGCGTGACCAGGCGATCCTGGTATTCGCGGGTATGGATGATCTCGCCGTAGAACTCCGGCGCGGTGTCGAGGTTGTGGTTGTAGTAGTCGAGGCCGGCATCCTTGAGCTGCTGCGCGTGGCCGTCGCCGAGCAGACCCAGGGTGGCGCAGGTTTCCAGGCCCAGCTCCTTCACCGCGCGCACGATCGCGGCGACCTTGGGGATGTCGCGGTCCTTCGGGCCGCGCCAGGCCGCACCCATGCAGAAACGGCTGGCGCCGGCGGCCTTGGCGGCGCGCGCGCGCTCCAGCACCTCGTCGATTTCCATCAATTTCTGCGCGGCCACGCCGGTGTCGTAGCGCGCCGCCTGCGGGCAGTAGGCGCAGTCCTCCGGGCAGCCGCCGGTCTTGATCGACAGCAGGGTGGACACCTGCACCGCACTCGGGTCGTGGTACTGGCGATGCACGCTGTGCGCGCGATGCAGCAGCTCGTTGAACGGCAGCGCGAACAGCGCGGCGACTTCCTCGCGCGTCCAGTCGTGGCGGATGGCGGCTTCGGGCATGGCGGGCTCCGTGGCAGAGCCGGCGAGTTTGGGCGGGCTGACCTCCGTCGTCAACTTTTCTACATGCTGGCTGGTTGACTAGTTGACGCCGCGCGGCGGCCGCAAACGGAAAGGCGGCCCGCAGGCCGCCTTTCCTCGACTCGATCGCGCCGGCTCACTTGCCGCGCGCGTCCTTCACCTGCTCGGCGGTGATCAGCTTGCCCTGGTTGCCCCACGAGCTGCGCTCGTGGTTGGCGATGTCGGCAATGTCCGCGTCGTTCAGGGCAGCGGCGAACGGCGGCATCGCGGTGGGGTAGCTGGTGCCGTTGATCACCTGGCCCTGCAGGCCCTTCAGGATCACCTCGATGTGCTTGGCCGGGTTGGCGTCCAGCACCACTACGTTGTCCTTGAGCGGCGGGAACGCACCGGGCAGGCCCAGGCCGGTGGCCTGGTGGCAGGCCGCGCAGTTGGTGGCATACAGCGAAGTGCCGCGGGTCGGGTCGAACTTGTACGGACCGCTGGCGGCCGCCGGCGGCGTAGCGGGTGCGGCGGCGACTGGCGCCTTGCTCACCGGCGGCTTGGCCGCGGTCTCGTTCGGGCCGCCCACCAGCAGCACTCCCTGCGCGCCCAGCTGCATGTGCGCCATGGCGTGGTCGACGAACGGGTAGTGGCCGGCCTCGTCCAGCTTCAGGTCGAACACCGCGCCCTCGCCGGGACCGACCGAGTAGGTCGAGACGCCGTCGATGGCCTGCGCCGGGTTGCCGCCGGGATAGACCTTGTCGAAGATCGCGCCGATCACGTGGAACGCGCTCCACAGGCTGGGGCCGGCGTTGACCACGTACAGGCGCACCCGGTCGCCGGGCTTGGCGGTGAGCGGGTGGTCGCGGTACTGGAACGCCGCGCCGTTGAACACCACCTCGTCCGGCTGCATCGCCTGCATCTTCTCGTAGTTGCCGGCCATCAGCTTGCCCGACACCTGCTGGGTGTACCACTCACCCTGTACCAGCACGTAGCTCTCCTGCGCGGGCGGCAGCGGCGTGGCCGGGTCGACGATGATCGCGCCGTACATGCCGTTGCCGATGTGCAGCAGCACCGGCGGCGTGCCGCAGTGGTAGAGGAACGCGCCGGGCACCTTGGCCACGAACGAGAACGTGATCGACTCGCCCGGCATGATGTCCACGTAGTGCAGGCTGGGCGGAGTGATCGCCGAATGGAAGTCGATCGAATGCTGCATGGTGCCGCGGTTGGTGAGGGTGAAGTTCACCGTCTGCCCCTGGCGCACATGGATCACCGGGCCGGGCACGGTCTTGCCGAAGGTCCAGGCCTGGTACTGCACGCCGCTGGCGATCTCCACGCTGTCGTTGCTGGAGGTGATGTGCACGTCCACGCTGTCGCCCGGCTGCAGTGGCGGCAGGCTGGCGTCGCGGGCCTTCTCGATGGGCTGGCTGGAGGCCAGCGACAGCGGCGTCACCGCGGCAGCGGCGGCCTGCGGGCTGGACGAGCGCACGTTCAACGCGCTGTGCAGGCCGGCCAGCAACAGCGCCACCAGGATCAGCACGCCGGCCAGCGCCGGTCCCTGCACGCGCCAGGGCAGGCGCGGCACTTCGGCCAGCGGCAGCGTGTCGTTCCAGTCGGCCACGCGGCGCCAGCCGGGCCAGCGGCGCTCGATCAGGTAATCCAGGCTGTACGGGCTGGGGCCGGCGCGCAGGTTGATCACGATCAACGCCGCGAAGATCAGCACATAGCTGATCGCCGCGCCGATGTTGTTGGCGCCCACCGAATACGGCCCGCCAAAGCCCTCCGCCGTGCTCCAGATCAACAGGCTGAACAGGATGCCCACCACGTAGGTGATCTTGCGCGCGAAGCCCAGCAGCAGCGCCAGCGCCAGCAGCGTTTCGGCGATGCGCGTGGCCCACACGAAGAAGCCCACGTGCGGCGTCACCAGGCCGATCCACAGGTCGAACCACCACGCCGACCAGGCCGGCTGGCCGGTGGCGGCGTTGTGCAGGTAGCCCACGTAGTGGTTGGCGAAGTCGGACGTCCAGGTGAGCGCGGCGCTCACCGCCCAGATCAGGCCGAACGCCACGCGCAGCGCGGTGCCGGCGACGGCCGGCCAGGTGGACGGGGCGGGCTTACCGCCGTCGGGTACAGACATGAGAAAACCTCCATGATGGATGAGTTTGCAGCTGCAAGCAGACGTCGCAGAGCGGCAACATTGCATTGTACGTCGCCAATATGGGCGCAGGGTGATACCCCGTGCGCGGCTTGCCGCTACCATGCCGGCGGAACATGGGGAGGACGAATGGATCAGCCAAGCCTGCTGCAACCCTGGCGAGCACTGCGGCGGTGGCTGCTGCCATGGCGCTGCCTGTTGTGCGGCGCGCCCGGCGCCGCCGGCGCCGACCTGTGCGCCGAGTGCGCGGCCGAACTGCCGCGCAACCGCAGTTGCTGCGCGCGCTGCGCACTGCCGCTGGCCGCGCCGGCGGCCTTGTGCGGCGAGTGCCAGCGCCGCGCGCCGCCGTGGGACGCGGCGTGGGCGCCATTCCGCTACGGCTGGCCGCTGGACCGGCTGGAATCGCGCTACAAGTTTTCCGCCGATCTCGCTGCCGGCCGCGTGCTGGCCCAGCTGTGGCAGCGTGAACCGTGCCCGATCCGCCTGCCGCAGCTGCTGCTGCCGGTGCCGCTGCACCACAGCCGCCTGCGCCGGCGCGGCTACAACCAGGCGCTGGAACTGGCCCGCTCGCTGGCGCGTGCATCCGGCGTGCCGCTGCGCCACGACGCGCTGCTGCGCCGGCGTTCCACCACCGCGCAGACCGAGCTCGACGCGCTCGCCCGCCGCCGCAACGTGCACGGCGCGTTCGCCCTGCGCGAAGGCGTGGCGCTGCCCGCGCACGTGGCGCTCCTCGACGACGTGATGACCACCGGCGCCACCCTGGCCGAATGCGCCCGCGTGCTGCGCCGCGCCGGCGTGCAACGGGTCGACGTGTGGGCACTGGCGCGCGCGCCGTCGCCGCGGGTCAGCGCGGCGACGGGTTGAGATAGATCGGGTTGCCGAGCAGCAGGGGCTTGCCGGCGTCGTCGCGAACTTCCACGCGCAGCCAGTGCATGCGCCCGTCGCTGGTCCAGTCGAAGCCGATGCGCTGGTCGCCGCTGCCGATCGCCGCAGCGACGGCGGGTGTGAACGGCTTGCCGTCGAGCAGTACTACCAGTCGTTTTCCACCGACCCCGACGGCATGCACCTCGAAATGCACGCGCGTACCGGTGGCGGTGTGCAGGGCATCGCCCATGGTGGCGTGCTGGTCGCCGCTGCTTGCTTCGAGTTCCAGCAGCCGATCGCTGCTGCCCTCCACGTCGACGAACACGTGGCCGGCGCGGATGCCGGCCAGGATCGCCGGCATCGACAGCTCCGTGGCGTGCACTACCGTGGCGGGCCGGCCGATCCGGCTGGAACCGGGTTTCGCCATGGTCAGCGAGGCATCGTGGTTGTCGCTGCCGCCGATGCCGGTGAGCCGGTAGCCTTGCGCCAGCTGCCGTTCCCAGAACGGCACGCCGGACAGCACGGTGCCCGCATCGCTGTCGTTGACGATCTCGATCGCCTGCAGCTGCGTCATGTCGACCGCCGGCGCGGCGGTCCAGCCGCAGCCCATGCAGTTCTCGCCGCTGGGACGGATCGGGTGGTTGATCGAGAGCAGGCCCTGCAGCGGCGCGACCTGCCGCAGCAAGGCGTTCCAGTCCTTCACTTCGCGGCCGTCGATGCGGAAGTCCACCGGTGCGGTAGTGCCGAACAGGTTGGCGTGACCGCTGAAGGTGGTGATCTCGCGGCCGGGGATCAGCAGCAGGCGGTCGAAGTACGGTTGCAGCTCGCGCATCGCGTTCGCCTGTGACACCGTGTTGTGGTCGGTGATCGCGATGAAGTCCAGGCCCTGTTTCGCCGCTGCCTCGACGGTGAGGAACAGCGGACAGGGTACGCGCCGGCCGGATTGCGCGGGGCAGCTGGCGTCGCTGTGCGCGTCGTGCATGTGCAGGTCGCCGCGGTACCAGCGCGCCTCGCGGTGCAGCGGCGGGTTCAGCACGGCCGGCTCCCATGCGGGATCGCCCGGACGGCCGAACCAGATGTTGGCCGTGTAGCGGGAATGGCTGTCCTTGCGGATGTTCGGGATACCCAGCAGCAGGGTCCAGCGGCCCGGGCGGATCGCGCCGGGCAGGTAGGAGGGCGTGGCGTCGGTGGCGGACACGGTGAATACGCGCTTCGAGCCCCCGCTCCAGCCGCGAAAACCGTCCTGGCCATGGAAGCCGTCGGGGCCGAGCAGGCCGAGGTCGACCGTGGTGCGCTCGTCGTCATGACCGCTGTAGTCGAACTGCACGGTGACGCGGCTGGTGCCCGCGGGTACCTCGAACGGCAGCATGCGGTAGGTCTGGTGATCCCGGCCATCCAGTTCGCCGCGCAGGACCAGGTCGGGCTGTTCGTGCCCAGGCCCCTGACCCGCGGCCTGGACCATGCCGAGCAGCAGCGTCAGGCCAGCCAGCAGCAGGCCGGCGAGGAGATGAAGCAGGCGTGGACGCAGGTGCGGATTCATGGCGGATTTCCAATGACGGGTTCATGGCCGGCGGGCGCTCGCGGCGCCCGGCCGCTGTGCGCGTCGGGTTTGGGTCGGTTGGTGGGATGCGAAATGGAGTCTCCGGTGCGGAGGGTCGGCCGGGCGGCAAGCCGCCCGGCCGCACGACTCAGAACCGGTACATCACCGCGGCACGGTACGAACGGCCCAGCAGCGGCCGCGCGATGAACGTGTTCGCCCCCGCGTCCGCACTCTGCAGTTCGCCGGCGCGCGGGTTGCCCTCGGTCAGGCCCAGCGAGTTGGTGAGGTTGTCGGCGTACAGGTACACCGAGAACGCGGGCGACACGTCGTAGCGTGCGCTGGCGCCGAGCACGTCGTACGACGGCAGCCGCACCGAGTTGGCGGTGTCGACGAAGCGCTCGCCTTCATGCTCGTAGGACAGCTGCAGGCGCAGCTGCCCGTCGAGCAGGTTCACCCCGGGCACCACGCGGTAGCTCAGCTTCGGCACGCGGATCAGCTGGTTGCCGGTGTAGTCGCGCAGGATCGGGCCGGTGCTGCCCTTGTCGGTATAGCGCAGTCCTTCGTACTGCGGGTCCTGCCAGGTGGCGGTGAGCTGCACGTCGAACCAGCGGGTCGGGAACCAGGTGCCTTCCAGTTCCAGGCCCTTGGTCTTGGTGCTGGCGTAGCCCTGCTGCGCGACCGAGGTGTTGTTGTTCGGGTTGAACACGTAGTTGTTGAAGCCGACGTTGTCGTACTTGGTGTAGAACGCGGTGGCGTATAGGTCGAACTGGCGGTCGGAATACTTGTAGCCCACCTCGCCCAGCTTCATGGTCTGGATGATCGGCGTGGCGGTCGCGTTGGTGATGTAGCTGCTCAGGTTCGGCAGGCGGAACGCCGAGGTCCAGCGCGCGAACACGCCGGAGCGCTCGGAGAACTGCCAGTTCACGCCCAGCGTCCAGCCCGGCTTGCTGAAGCTGTGGTCGTACGACGCGGTCTGGCCGGTGCCGGTCTGGATCTGCGAGGTGGCCAGCGTGCCCAGGTTCACGGTCTGCTTCCGCTCGACCCAGCCCTTGGTGTTCACGCGTTCCCAGCGCACGCCACCGTCGATGCGCAGCGCATCGGTCGCCTGCCATTCGTCGGACAGGTAGAACGCATGGGTCGCCGAGCTGCCGCTGGCGTTCTCCCACTCGTAGCCGTAGCGGTAGATGCCGTGGTCGGTGAGCGTGCCCAGTGGCTGGCCTGCGGCATCCACTGCGACCAGGTCGAGCAGGCGCGCGTTGTCGCGCACGTCGAGCAGGGCGGTGGAGGAATAGCGGCTGAAGTCCTGGTTGAAGTGCGCGTAGTAGTAGCCCAGCGTGACGTCGTGGCTCTGCCCGCCGAGGTCGAACTGGCGCAGCAGCCGGGTATCGTTGACGAACTCCTGCACCGGCATGGTCACGCCGCGCAGGCCGCCGATCACCACCAGGCCGTTGCCGTTCTGGTTCTGGTTGTCGAACACCTGCGCGGGGTTGTCGACGTAGTGCAGCTGCAGGCCGGCCGCACCGGCCGGCTGGAACTGCCTGGCCTGGGCCAGGAACTTGTCCGCGCTCATCAGCGAGTTCGGGAACACACCGTTGCGCTGGGTTTTGGTGTCGCTGTAGCGCATCGACTCGGCCAGTTTCCAGTCCGCGCCGAGGTCGTAGTCGAACTTCAGCGTCAGCTGGTCGCGCTTCACGTGCGTACCCACGCTGTTGTCGAAGTCGTACAGGCTGCCGTTGCCCTGATTCATCAGCACGTGCTCGGTCTGCGGCCCGGCCATGGTGCCGAAGTTGCCGTCGAAGCCGGGCACGGCCTTGATCTTGCCGTTCGGGTAGGTGCGCATCGGGATGCCGAGGTACAGCGCGACCTTGTCGTCCATGTGCTTGACGTCGGCGCTGAAGCGGCCGTGCTCGAAATCCTTCGCCAGGTTCAGGCGGATCTGGCCGCCGTCGTTGGCGTTGAAGCCCGGGTCGCGGATACCGTCGTCGATGCGGTAGAAACCGCCCCCGCCGAGCTTCCAGCCGCTGCCGACCGGCGTGCCGTACCAGAAGTCGGCGCGGTTGAGCCCGTAGTCGCCCACGGTGTATTTGACCAGGCCGTCCGGCGTGTCGCCGACCCGGCGCGGGATGAAGTTGATCGCGCCGGCCGGCGCATTCGAGTAGAACACCGACGAGGGGCCGCCACGCACCACCTCGATCCGCTCGATCGTCTCGTCCAGGCGGAACGCCTGGTCGGCGTTGAGATAGCCGAGTGCCGGATCGTGCTGCACCGGCATGCCGTCCTCCAGCAGGGTGACTGAGCCGAAGCCGTCGACGGGAATGCCGCGTGCGCGGATATTGCCGCTGGCCTCGCCGCCGGAGGCCTCGACCCAGAAGCCGGGCACCGATTTCATCGCCTCGGTGACCGAGGTCGGCGCCTGCATGCGCAGGCGGTCCTCGTCGATGGTGGTGATCGAGTAGCTGGTCTCGGCCTTGGTCCGCGTCTGCACGCCGGAGCGCGCGGTGACCACCACACTGTCGAGGTTCTTCGCCTTGTCGGTGGAAGCGGCGGTGGCGTCCGCTTCGGCAGGCGTGCGCTGCTGGGCGTGGGCGGAAAGGGCGAGGCCGAGCGACAGACTGCCAAGCAGGGCCATGCCGACGGATCGGCTGATGAGGGAAGTACGCAAGTTGAATGCTCCGGGGGACGGGGAGATCGCGGAGCCGTGCGGGAAGTGTGCGCAACCTGGCGCCGCCTGCGTTCCACCGGGAGTGGGTCGGCGAGGCGGCGCGGGTTTCGTGCAGAGGCATCCCTGCCTGTGGGTTTCCCTGGTTCCGTCACAGGCTCTGATGGCGCGCAGCCTAGAGGCAGCCTGTGACAGTCAGTCAGACTGTTGCGTGACAATGTTGAAATTTGGATGTCTGAATCACGCGTTGCGGCAAGCTTGCCGTCATGTGGAGATCACCGAAGCGCGATTCTTCAGCGCACCGCCAGCGCCAGCACGATGCCGATCCACAGCGTCAGACCGAGCCAGTTGTTGTGGCGGAACGCGGCGAGGCAGGCGTCGCGGGCGCGCCCGCGGATCAGCCACAGCTGCCAGCCGAACAGTCCGGCGGCGGCGAGCAGCGCCAGCCAGTACGGCCAGCCCAGCCCCGCGCGCTGGCCGACGAACAGCATCGCCAGCAGGAAGGTGCCCATCAGCATGCCGAGGATCGGCACATCGGCGTCGCCGAACAGGATCGCGGTGGATTTGGCGCCGACCTTGAGATCGTCGTCGCGGTCGACCATCGCATACTCGGTGTCGTAGCTCACCGTCCACAGGATGTTGCCGATGAACAGCAGCCAGCCCAGCGGCGGCACCGTGCCGGTCACCGCGGCAAACGCCATCGGGATCGACCAGCCGAACGCCGCGCCCAGCACCACCTGCGGCAGGTAGGTCCAGCGCTTGGTGAACGGGTAGATCGCCGCCAGCGCGGCGCCGGCGAACGCCAGCTTGATGGTCAGCGCGTTGGTGAACAGCACCAGCACGAAGGAGAACGCCAGCAGCGTGCCAAACACGATGAGCGCCTCGCGCGGCGTCACCCGGCCGCTGGCGAGCGGCCGCCCCGCGGTGCGTTTCACCTGCGGGTCGAGCTTGCGGTCGGCGTAGTCGTTGATCGCGCAGCCGGCCGCGCGCATCGCGAACACGCCGAGAGTGAAGATCAGCAGCAGCTGCCACGGCGGGAAATCGCCGGCCGCCAGCCACAGCGCCCACCAGGTCGGCCACAGCAGCAGCAGCGCGCCGATCGGGCGATCCATGCGGGTCAGCACCAGGTAGTCGCGCGCCTTGGCGCGATGCTGCGCCGGCAGCTTGCGCAGCAGCCAGTCCAGCACCCGCGTGGCGCGGGTCGAGCTGTCGGCCGGCTGCACCACACGGGCGACGGGTTTCGCCGCGGCTGGCCGCGGCCGGTCGGCGGGGGAGGGCGCGGCAGGGCGCTGCTGGCGTTTGCGGGAAGGGGGAGCCATGCGTCGAAGTCTAGCGCGCCGTGCCGGGGCGAGCCGGGCGGTGGCTCTAAAGTTCGCCGCGCCACGGCCGATATGGCGGGTGAGCGAAACCGTTCGGGGTAACGCCAAGCATGCGCCGCAGCCCGGGGCCGTCGGCGTCGGAGCCACGATGGCCGAATACGAAACCAGCGAGGACGACCTCCCGCTGTCGTCGGATGCGCTGTCGCTCGACGGCGATGCGTCCCCGCCGGCCGCGGAATCGGCGATGACCGACTCGTTCGTGCACTCGCGCCTGCTCGATTCGGTGGCCTCGTTCACCCACCACCGCGACATCGGCGCGCTCGACCACAGCCTGGTGCTCTCGCTGGCCGAACTGACCTCGGCGGCGCGCGTGGTGCTGGCCAAGCTGGCGATCGACGGCGCGTCCGTGGAAGCGATCGTGCGCTGCGTGCCGGACGCGCAGGGCGCCTACCAGCTGCAGGAGGGCGACCCGGACGAGGTCGATCCGGCGCTGCAGCTGTTGCAGCGCTGCATGCACCGGCTGGAGGCGCAGACGGAAACGGTGCAGGGCCGGCATCGGCTGGTGGTGCCGATCCTGTGCGACGGCCGCGCGATCGGCGCGCTGCAGCTGGACAGCGACCTGCCGCCGGCCGCCAGCCGACCGCTCACCGACGGCTTCGCCCGCATCTACGCCAACTACACCGCGCTGCTGCACGAAAGCGAGCACGACAAGCTGACCGGCCTGTACAACCGGCGCAGCCTGGAACGCCAGCTGCAGCGGCTGCTGCACGAGCGCACGCTGCGCATGGCGCTGCCACCGGCCGGCGGCTCGCCTGGCGAGCTTGGCGGGGAGCCGCCGCAGGTGTGGCTGGCGATCCTCGACATCGACCACTTCAAGCGCATCAACGATACCTACGGACACATCTACGGCGACGAGGTGATCCTGCTGCTGGCCCAGCAGATGCGCGCCTGCTTCCGCCGCGGCGACGTGCTGTTCCGCTTTGGCGGCGAGGAGTTCCTGATCCTGTTCGGCGCGGCCGGCGAAGCCGTCGTGCACGCCGTGCTGGAGCGCTTCCGCCAGCGCATCGCCGAGCACGGGTTTCCGCAGGTGGGCAGCGTCACCGTCAGCATCGGTTACGCCGGTGTCGGTCGCCACGACTACCCGTCCAGCGCGCTGGACCGTGCCGACAAGGCGCTGTACTACGCCAAGCAGCACGGCCGCAACGGCGTCTGCGGCTACGAGAGCCTGAGCGCGCGCGGCCTGCTGGGGCAGGGAATGGCGCCGGGCAGCATCGACCTGTTCTGAGAGGTTGTGACTATTCAACCCCTCAAGCCGGCCATGGCGAGCGCATGGCGAGGGCATGGCGAGGGCATGGATGCCCGAGTTGAGGCAACGCAGGAGCGGTTGCCCGATGCCCGAGTTGAGGCAACGCAGGGAGCGGTTGCCCGACGGCCGGACATGAAACAGTCACGCCAGTGACTGTTTCATGTGAGCGAGTCCGGGCGTGTACCGGACTCGCGGCTGAAGAAAACCACAGGAAGTGGTTTTCTTCACAAGCAAGCCTTGAGTCAATCGCGCAGCAGCAGCCGGTAGGCCGGGTGCGTGCTCTCGTCCACGTGCGGGTAGCCGAGCGCGGCCAGGAACTGCCGCAGCAGCGGCAGCTCGGCCGCCGGCACCTGCAGGCCGACCAGGATGCGGCCGTGGTCGGCGCCGTGGTTGCGGTAGTGGAACAGGCTGACGTTCCAGTCCGGATGCAGCCGGCCGAGAAAGTCGGTGAGCGCGCCGGGCCGCTCGGGGAATTCGAAGCGGTACAGCCGCTCGTCGCGCGCCAGCGGCGAGCGGCCGCCGATCATGTGGCGCAGGTGCAGCTTGGCCAGCTCGTCATCGGTGAGGTCGAGCACCTCGAACGCCTGCGCGCGGAACGCCGCGGCCAGTGCTTCGCGCTCGCCGCGACGGGCGATCTGCACGCCCACGAAGATGTGCGCCTGCCGCGCGTCGCCGATGCGGTAGTTGAACTCGGTGATGGCGTGCCGCCCCAGCGTGGCGCAGAAGCGGCGGAAACTGCCGCGTTCCTCCGGGATGGTCACCGCGAACACCGCCTCGCGCTGCTCGCCCAGCTCGGCGCGTTCGGCCACGAAGCGCAGGCGGTCGAAGTTCATGTTGGCGCCGGAGACGATCGCCACCAGCGCGCCGTCGCCCGCGTGCGCGGCGGCGTACTGCTTCAGCCCGGCCAGCGCCAGCGCGCCGGCGGGCTCGGCCACGCTGCGGCAGTCCTGGTGGATGTCGCGGATCGCCGCGCAGATCGCGTCGGCGTCCACCCGCAGCATGGCGTCGACATACCGCTGGCACAGCGCGAAGGTCAGCGCGCCGACCTGCTTCACCGCGGTGCCGTCGGCGAACAGGCCGACCTCATCCAGCGCGACGCGTTCGCCGGCTTCCAGCGAGCGCGCCATCGCGTCCGAATCCGCCGCCTGCACGCCGATCACGCGCACTTCCGGCCGCAGCGCCTTGATGCACGCGGCCACGCCGGCGGCAAGGCCGCCGCCGCCCACCGGCACGAACACCGCCTCCAGCGGGCCCGGATGCTGGCGCAGGATCTCCAGGCCGATGGTGCCCTGGCCGGCGATCACTGCCGGGTCGTCGAACGGGTGCACGAACACCGCGCCGCGTTCGGCCTGCAGCTGCGCCGCGGCGACCTGCGCGTCGCTGTAGGAATCGCCGGTCAGCAGCAGCTCGACCATCGCCCCGCCGAGGCGGCGCACCGCGTCCACCTTCACCGGTGGCGCGGTCACCGGCATCACGATGGTGGCGCGGATGCCCAGCTTGGCCGCGGCCAGCGCCACGCCCTGCGCATGGTTGCCGGCGGAGGCGGCGACCACGCCGCGCGCGCGTTGCGCCGCATCCAGCTGCAGCATGCGGTTGTACGCGCCGCGCAGCTTGAACGAGAACACGCTTTGCTGGTCCTCGCGCTTGAGCAGCACCGGCCGGCCCAGCCGCTCGCCGAGCAGCGGCGCCGCTTCCAGCGCCGAGACCTGCGCCACTTCGTACACGCGCGCGGCACGGATCTGCGCCAGCAGCTCGCCGTGGTCGTGCCCGGTGAGCGGGGCGACCGCGCTCATGCGGCGAGCGCGGTCGCCGGGTGCGCCACCTGCAGCACGTCGACCAGCTTGCGCGTCTGCTGCAGGATCTGGCCGAGTGCCGCTTCGTCGCACTGCAGGCTCAGCGTGAGCCGCGAGACGGCCGGGTCGTGCGTGGCCGTCACCGTCAGCGTGTCGATGTTGTAGCCGCGCGCGGCGAACAGCCCGGCCACGCGCACCAGCGCGCCGGCTTCGTTCTGCAGCAGGATGGACAGGGTGTGGTTCATGGCGGGACTCCGATGGTGAATCCCCCTCCCGTGGCGACCGAAGGAAGTCCCCTTGCGGGAGAGAGTGTGCCGACAGGTGGGTGAGGGTACGGGCGGGCATCGATACCTCGCTCCGCCCGTACCCTCATCCGACCCTTCGGGCCACCTTCTCCCAAGGGGAGAAGGGAAAAATCGAAAGCTCAAAACATGTGCGATGGCGAGTCCTTGCGTGCGGCCGGCGCCGCGCGCGAGGCGATGAAATCGCCGGTGATCATCTGTGCATAGCTGGCGCCGGGGCCGACCATCGGGTACACGCCGGCGTCCGGGTCGATCATCACTTCCAGGAACGCCGGGCCGGGGTAGGCGAGGAAGTCGGCGATCATCGGTTCCAGTTCATCCATGCGTTCCAGCCGCTGCGCCCAGCCGAAGCCGTCGGCCTGCGCGGCAAGCACGAAATCCTTCTTGTGCAGACTCTTGTCCGAGGCGGCGAAGCGGCCCTTGAAATACAGCTTCTGCCACTGCCGCACCATGCCGTCGCCGACGTTGTTCAGCACCACCACCTTGATCGGCAGCCCGTAGGTGGTGACGGTTTCCAGCTCGCCGAGGTTCATGCGGATGCTGGCGTCGCCGTCGATGTCGATCACCAGCTTGTGCGGATGCGCGAACTGCGCGCCGATCGCGGCGGGCAGGCCGAAGCCCATCGTGCCCATCGAGCCGGAGGTGAGCCAGTGGCGCGGCGTGCGGAAGTCGAAATACTGCGCCGCCCACATCTGGTGCTGGCCGACGCCGGTGCTGACGATGGCACGGCCCTGCGCATGGCGGTTGATCGCCTCGATCACCGCATACGGCTGGACCAGCGCGCTTGCGCGGTCGTAGTTCATCGCGTGCGCGCGCTTCAGTTCGGCCACGTGCGCATGCCAGGCGGCCAGCTGCGGTTTCAGGCCGTGCGCGCGGCCGTAGGCGGTGAGCCGTTCCAGCGCGCGTTTCAGCGGGCCGACGTGCTGCCAGTCGACGTGCTTCACCTTGCCGATCTCGGCCGGGTCGATATCGACCTGCGCGATGAACTTTGCCCGTGGTGCGAACTTGTCCGGCACGCCGGCTACGCGATCGTCGAAGCGCGCGCCCAGCGCCAGCACGAAGTCGCAATCCTCCACCGCGTAGTTCGCGTAGGCGGTGCCGTGCATGCCGAGCAGGTGCAGCGCCAGCGGGTCGGTGCTGTCGAAGCCGCCCAGTCCCATCAGGGTGGTGGCGACCGGCAGGCCGAACGCGTCGACGAAGGCGCGCAGCGCGTCCGCGGCCTCCGCCGCGATCACCCCGCCGCCGGCGTAGATCAGCGGGCGCTGCGCCTGCAGCAGTGCGGCGAAGAACGCGGCGCAGTCGGCGTCGCCGAGCACGGCCTGTTCCACCGCACGCAACCGCGTGCGGTAGCCGGCCAGCGCCAGCTCGCCGCTCCCGCGCCAGGCCAGGGTGGTGTTCTGCACGTCCTTGGGCACGTCCACCACCACCGGGCCGGGGCGGCCGCTGCGGGCAAGAGTGAACGCGGTGCGCATGGTCGCTTCCAGCTGCGCCGCGTCGGTGACCAGGAACACGTGCTTGGCGCAGGCGCCCATGATGTTGCTGACCGGCGCCTCCTGGAACGCGTCGCTGCCGATCGCCGCGGTGCCCACCTGGCCGCAGATCACCACCAGCGGGATCGAGTCGGCCATCGAGTCGCGCACCGGGGTGACCGTGTTGGTGGCGCCGGGGCCGGAGGTGACGATGACTACGCCGACCTTGCCCGACGCGCGCGCGTAGCCGGCGGCCATGAAGCCGGCGCCCTGCTCGTTGGCCGGCACCACCAGCGGCATGGATTCGCTGCCATCGGCATGCGGATGTTCCGCGTTGTGGCGGAACACCGCGTCGTACACCGGCAGGATCGCGCCACCGGAGTAGCCGAACAGCACGCCGACGCCCTCGTCGGCGAGTACCTGCACGATCACCTCGGCGCCGCTCATGCTGTGGCCGGCCAGCGGGTGCCGGTCGGTGGTGGTTTCGGCTTTCAGTGCGGGTGCATTCACGAGTGGATCCCCAAATGGTGTGTCGTGCTCCCTCCCCTGCATCGCAGGGGAGGGCTGGGGTGGGGTTGCTCTCGATCTTCAAGTCAAAGTCAAAAGCGCAACCCCCTCCCGACCTCCCCCTGTTCCACAGGGGGAGGAGCCAAAGAGCGTCAGCCAGCTTTCTTCAGCGGTGCGGAGGCGGGTGCCGGGTTCGGCTGCAGCCACGGCATCTGCGCCCGCAGCTTCGCGCCGACCACTTCGATCGGATGCTCGAGGTCGGCCTGCTTCAGCCGCTTGTAGTTCGGCAGGCCAGCCTGGTATTCGGCGATCCAGTTCTTCGCGAAGGTGCCGTCCTGGATGTCGTGAAGTACCTCCTTCATGCGCGCCTTGGTGCCGGCGTCGACCACCCGCGGGCCGCTGACGTAGTCGCCGTACTGCGCGGTCTCGGAGACGAACTGCAGCATCTTCGCCAGGCCGCCCTCGTAGAACAGGTCGACGATCAGCTTCAGCTCGTGCATCACCTCGTAGTAGGCGATCTCCGGCTGGTAGCCGGCCTCGACCAGGGTCTCGAAGCCCTTGATCACCAGCTCGCTGGCGCCGCCGCACAGCACCGCCTGCTCGCCGAAGAGATCCGTCTCGGTCTCTTCCTTGAAGTCGGTCTGGATGATCATCGCGCGGCCGCCGCCGATGCCGTCGGCGTAGCCTTTCGTCTTCGCCTCGGCCTGGCCACTGACGTCCTGGTGCACCGCCCAGATGCACGGCACGCCGCGGCCACGCTCGTACTCGCTGCGCACCAGCGCGCCGGGGCCTTTCGGCGCCACCAGGATCACGTCGACGTCGGCGCGCGGCTTGATCTGGCCGAAGTGCACGTTGAAGCCGTGCGCGAACAGCAACGCCGCGCCGGGCTTGAGGTTCGGTTCGATCGCTTCCTTGTACAGCGCGGGCTGCACCATGTCGGGGGTCAGCACGGCGACCAGGTCGGCGCCCTTCACGGCGTCGGCCGGTTCGGCGACCTTGAAGCCGTCGGCCTTCGCCTTGTGCCAGGTCGGGCCGTTCGGGCGCAGTCCGACCACCACGTCGAGGCCGGAATCGCGCAGGTTCAGCGCGTGCGCGCGGCCCTGGCTGCCGTAGCCGAGCACGGCAATGCGGGATGAAGCGAGGGGGTTGGAAGTTTGCGGGCTCACGTGGTGTCTCCTGATTGAGCCCCTCTCCCGTCGGGAGAGGGGTTGGGGTGAGGGTTCGGTTGTCGATGGAGGCTGCGGCGGTGCCGTACCCTCATCCGGCCCTTCGGGCCACCTTCTCCCGTTGGGAGAAGGGCGTTTCCTGTGCAGTTGTGGTGAGTGAGGTGGTGGCGCCATCGGAGGCCGAGCCCACCAGCAGGGCGAACTTGGCCAGTACGCCGCGGCTGACTTTCGGTGCGGGCGGCTGCCACGTCGCACGGCGCGCGGCCAGGTCGGCATCGGTGGCGATCTCGCGCGTGCGCGCGTCGATGCGGATGCGGTCGCCGTCGGCGAGCAGCGCGATTGGGCCGCCACGCGCCGCTTCCGGCGCGATGTGGCCGACCATGAAGCCGTGGGTGGCACCGGAGAAGCGGCCATCGGTGATCAGCGCCACGTCGTCGCCGAGGCCGCGGCCGATCAGTGCGGCGGTGACGCCGAGCATCTCGCGCATGCCGGGTCCGCCGGCTGGGCCTTCGTTGCGGATCACCACCACGTCGCCCTTCGCGATGCGGCCTTCCTGCACGGCGGCGAAGGCGGCTTCCTCGCTCTCGAACACGCGTGCGCTGCCCTCGAAGTGGGTGCCACCGTGGCCGGCCGAGTGCTTGCCGGGGATCTTCAGGATGCAGCCGTCCGGCGCCAGGTTGCCGTACAGGATGGAATAGCCGCCGTGCGGCTTCAGCGGTGCGCTCACCGGCGCGATCACCGGCTGGTCGGCGAAGCGCGGCGCGGCGGCGGCTTCCGCGAACAGGCTGCGACCGGTGACGGTGGGCGCGTCGATCAGCATGCCGGCTTCGATCAGTTCCTGCGCCACGCGCGCGGCGCCGCCGGCGTCGAACATTTCCACCGCGGTGTAGCGGCCGGAGGGCAGCAGATCGGCGATCACCGGGGTGGCCTCGGTGGCCGGCTGGAAATCCTCCAGCGACCACTCGGCGCCAGCCTCGCGCGCGATCGCCAGGGTGTGCAGCACCGCATTGGTGGAGCCGGCGGTGGCCGCCACCATGCGCGCGACGTTGGCCAGCGAGTCGCGGTTGATCAGCGCGCGCGGCGTGCGGCCGGTGCGCAGGCAGTCCATCACCAGCTCGCCGCAGCGGCGTGCGGCGGCGCGCTTGTCGGGATGGGTGGCGGGGATGTCGTTGAGGCCCATCGGCGACAGCCCCAGCGTGGTCAGCACCATCGCCATGGTGTTGGCGGTGAACTGGCCGCCGCAGGCGCCGGCGCCGCCGCAGGCGTCGCATTCCACCTGGCGCAGCTCGGTGTCGTCGATCCTGCCCGCGCCATGCGCGCCCACCGCCTCGAACACCTGCTGGATGGTGATCGGCCGGTTCTTGTGCAGGCCATGCGCAATGGTGCCGCCGTACAGCGCCACCGCCGGGATGTCCAGCCGCGCCATCGCCATCGCGGCGGCGGGGATGGTCTTGTCGCAGCCGCACAGCACCACCATCGCGTCGCACAGGTGACCTTCCACCGCCGCTTCGATCGAGTCGGTGATCACCTCGCGGCTGACCAGCGAATAGCGCATGCCCGGCGTGCCCATGGCGATGCCGTCGGTGACCGCGATGGTGTTGAACTCCACCGGCGTGCCGCCGGCAGCGCGCACGCCTTCCATCGCCGCCTGTGCGAGATCGCGCAGGTTCAAGTTGCACGGCGAGACGTCCGACCAGGTGTGCACCACCGCCACCAGCGGCTTCTTTAGCGCGGCGTCGTCCAGGCCGGTGGCGCGCAGCATGGCGCGGGCGGGGGCACGGTCGGGGCCGCTCTTGATCAGGTCACTGCGCATGAAGAAAGCTCCGGAGGACAGCCGTTTGCGTTAGCCGCCTCTCCCCCTTGGGGAGAGGATTGAGGTGAGGGGCGGGTGCTCCCCATGAAGCCGGTCGAAAGCGAATAAGAAAGCGCCCCCTGCGCGCGAGGGAGGTCGACGGGACGGCCAGGGAGTCGGCGCCATCGCGGCGTGCAGGAACCGTCCGCGCCGCATGCGCGCAGGGGGCAGCAGAAAACGCGGACACGTCCGTGTGGCCGCTGGGGAAACCGGGTAAGGGCATCAGCCGCATGCGCGCGCTCCGGCGAAGAACGCGGCGGCGGTGTCGGCGTGGTCGTCGATCGCGGCGATCACCGCGTCGCGCACCTCGTCGGTGCCGGCATCGCCGCCGATGTCGCGGCTGTGCGGGCCGTGGCGCAACACCTGCTCCACTGCCGACTCCACCGCAATCGCCTCGGCCTCCAGGCCCAGCGAGTGGCGCAGCAGCAGCGCGGCGGAGAGGATCGCGCCAACCGGGTTGGCCACGCCTTGCCCGGCGATGTCCGGCGCCGAGCCGTGGATCGGCTCGTACAGGCCGCGCCGGCCTTCGCCCAGCGAGGCCGACGGCAGCAGGCCGAGCGAGCCAGCCAGCGCGGCGGCTTCGTCGGTGAGGATGTCGCCGAACAGGTTCTCGGTGACCACCACGTCGTAGCGGTTCGGGCGGGTCAGCAGCAGCATCGCCATCGAGTCGACCAGCTGGTGCTCGACCTTCACGTCGGGGTAGTCGGCGGCGACGCGTTGCACCGTGCTGCGCCATAGCCGCGAGGTCTCCAGCACGTTGGCCTTGTCCACCGAGGTGAGCTGCCGGCGGCGTGCGCGCGCCAGCTCGAACGCGCGGCGCACCACGCGCTCGATCTCGGTCACGGTGTACCTGCACTCGTCGGTGGCGGCGTCGGCCGTGCGCGTGCGCGCGCCGAAGTACATGCCGCCGGTGAGCTCGCGCACGAACAGTACGTCGACGTGCTTCAGCTTGTCGTTCTTCAGCGGCGACAGGTTGGCCAGCGTCGGGTGCACCTGCAGCGGGCGCAGGTTGGCGTACACGCCGAGTGCGGCGCGCAAGGCCAGCAGGCCCTGCTCGGGCCGCACCGGTGCGTTCGGATCGGACCATTTCGGCCCGCCCACGGCGCCGAGCAGCACCGCATCGGCGGACTGGCACGCCGCCAGCGTGGCGGCCGGCAGCGGTTCGCCGGTGGCGTCGATCGCGCTGCCGCCGATCAGCTGCTCCTCGAACGCGAACACGTGCTGGTAGCGCGCTGCCACGGTTTTCAACACGGCCACCGCGGCGGCGGTGACCTCGGGGCCGACGCCATCGCCGGGCAGGGTGACGATACGGGCTTTCATGCGGTTACTCCGTTCGATCGAAGCGGGTTTTGTTGATGAGTGCGGCCATGGATGGCCGCTTCTTGACGTTCGCGTTCACGGACGAACGCATCAATTTGGTCACGGTGCTGCAGCAGGTAGCCGAGCTGGTCGACGCCGTTGAGCAGGCAGTGCCGTGCGAACGGTTCCAGCCGGAACGGGATGCGGCCGCCGTCTGGCAGCGCGATGTACTGCTCGCGCACATCGATCGCCAGCTCGATGCCCGGGTGCCTGAGCAGCCAGCGGTGTTCCAGTTCGTCGATGACGATTGCCAGCAGGCCGTTCTTCAGCGCGTTGCCGCGGAAGATGTCCGCGATCTCGCTGCACAGCACGGCGTGGATGCCGTAGTCCAGCAATGCCCACGGCGCGTGCTCGCGCGAGGAGCCGCAACCGAAGTTGCGCCCGGCGACGAGGATCGAGCAGCCGCGCGCTTCCGGTCGGTTCAGCGGGAAGGCGGGGTTGTCGCTGCCGTCGGCCTGGTAGCGCCAGTCGTTGAAGCACAGCTTACCCAAACCCTCGCGCGTGGTCGTGGTGAGGAAGCGCGCCGGGATGATGCGGTCGGTGTCGATGTTCTCGTCGGCCAGCACGGCGGTGCGGGAGTGGAGGCGGGTGACGGGTTTCATGCGGGTTTCCTCGTGGCGGCTTCTGCTCCTCCCCCTGCGTGCAGGGAGAGGCTGGCGACCGAAGGGAAGTCCTTCAGGTGAGGGGGTAACGCTCTTGACTTCAAGATCAAGAGCGGACCCCACCCCAGCCATCCCCTGCGAAGCAGGGGAGGGCGACAGGTGCAGCGGTCGGTATTCATGCCGCCACCTCCACCAGGTACTCGCGCGGGTCGGCGATGCGCCCGGCGACGGCGCTCGCGGCGGCGGTGGCCGGGCTGGCCAGCACGGTGCGCGCGCCCTTGCCCTGGCGGCCCTCGAAGTTGCGGTTGGACGTGCTCACCACCAGCTGGCCCGGCTGGGCCAGGTCGCCGTTCATCGCGATGCACATCGAGCAGCCGGGCACGCGCCACTCGGCGCCGGCGGCGGTGAACACGTGGTGCAGGCCTTCGCGCTCGGCGTCGCGGCGCACCGACTCGGAGCCGGGCACCACCAGCATGCGCACGCCACTGGCAATGTGCCGGCCGTGCAGCACGCGCGCCGCTTCGCGCAGGTCGGACAGGCGCGAGTTGGTGCAGCTGCCGACGAACACCACGTCCACCGGCGTGCCCTGCATCGGCTGGCCGGGCTTGCTCTGCATGTAGTCGAGTGCGCGGCGCTCCTGCGCATTGGTGGCGGCCGGCACCGGCGCGTCCATGGCGATCGCCATGCCCGGATGGGTGCCGTAGGTGACAGTCGGCTTCACCGCGCTGGCGTCGATGCGCACCTCGCGGTCGTAGTGCGCGCCGTCGTCGCTCTTCAGCGTGCGCCACTGCGCCACCGCCGCGTCCCACGCCGCGCCCTGCGGCACGCGCGGGCGACCCTGCAGCCATTCGAACGTGGTCTCGTCCGGCGCGATCAGCCCGGCGCGGGCGCCGGCCTCGATCGACATGTTGCAGACGGTCATGCGCTCGTCCATCGACAGCGCCTCGATCGCCGCGCCGCGGTACTCCAGCACGTGGCCGGTGCCGCCATCGACGCCGATGCTGCCGATGATGTGCAGGATCAGGTCCTTCGCGCCGACGCCGGCGGGCAATTGGCCGTCCACATGGATCGCCATGGTCTTCGGCCGGCGCTGCAGCAGGCACTGCGTGGCCATCACGTGGCCGACCTCGGTGGTGCCGATGCCAAACGCCAGCGCACCGAACGCACCGTGGGTGGAGGTGTGGCTGTCGCCGCAGACGATGGTCATGCCCGGCTGCGTGGCGCCCAGCTCGGGGCCGATCACGTGCACGATGCCGCGCTCGGCGCTGTCCCAGCCGTGCAGCTCGACGCCGAATTCACGGCAGTTGCGTTCCAGCTGCGCGACCTGCGCCTGCGCCTCGGCGTTCGCGTAGGGACGGCTGCCGTCGGCGTTCGCGGGCAGGGTTGGCGTGGAATGGTCCAGCGTGGCCAGCATGCGATCCGGCCGACGCAGCTTCAACCCGCGCTCGCGCAGCTCGCTGAACGCCTGCGGCGAGGTGACCTCGTGCACCAGGTGCAGGTCGACGTAGAGGATCGCCGGCGTGTCGGCAGTCTCGGCGGCGACCACGTGGGCGTCCCAGATTTTCTCGAAGAGCGTCCGCGCACTCATGCCGATGCCTCCATGGGGGCAGGCTGTTGATGAGGAGTCCGGCCATGGATGGCCGGTTCTTGATCTTCGCGGTCAGGGATGACCGCACTGACCATGGCCAACCAGCCGTGGTGATCCTCGGTACGCCCGTCGAACAGGCCGAAGAACGCCTGCCGCAGCTGTTGCGTGATCGGGCCGGGCGCACCCTTGCCGATCACCTTGCGGTCGACCGAGCGCACCGGGGTGATTTCGGCGGCGGTGCCGGTCATGAACACCTCGTCGGCCGAGTACAGCGCCTCGCGCGGCAGCTCGCGTTCTTCCACCGCGATGCCGAGGTCGGCGGCCAGCGCGAGCACGCTGTCGCGGGTGATCCCGGCCAGGATGCCGGCGCTGGACGGCGGCGTGAGCAGCTTGCCGCGCTTGACCAGGAAGACGTTCTCGCCGGCGCCTTCGCTGAGCAGGCCGCCGTGGCCCAGCGCGATGCCTTCGTCGTAGCCGTTGCGGCGCGCCTCCAGCCCGATCAGCTGGCTCGAAAGGTAATTGCCGCCGGCCTTGGCCCAGCTCGGGATGGTGTTCGGCGCGGGGCGGTGCCACGACGACACGCACACGTCGGCGCCGCGTTCGGCCGCCTCGCCCAGGTAGGCGCCCCAGGCCATCGCCATCAGCGCCACCTCGACCGGCGCGCCGTCCTTCGCCAGCACGCCCAGGCCACCGGCGCCGCGGAACACGATCGGCCGCACGTAGGCTGACGGCATCGCGTTGGCGCGGATCAGCTCCAGGCAGGCGGCGTTGATCTCGTCCTCGCTGTAGCCCACGTCGATCTCGTAGACGCGGGCCGACTCGAACAGGCGGCGGGTGTGGTCGGCAAGGCGGAAGTAGGCCGGACCGCGCGGCGTGGCGTAGACGCGCTCGCCCTCGAACACGGAGGAGCCGTAGTGCAGCGCGTGCGTGCTGACGTGGACGTTGGCCTCGGCCCACGGCTTGATGCGGCCGTTGTGCCAGACGAATGGGGTGTTCATGCGGTGGTCTCCTTGTGCGCGTCCGGGCGCGCGGCCATGGAAGGCCGCTTGTTGGTCTGTAGGTGCAACGTGGATTGGCGTTCGATCCGGTTGACGATGACCAGCGCGGCCAGCGCGGCGGCCTCGACGATGTCGGTGCTGCTGCCGTGGCCGCGCCAGTCGCGCGCGGCGTGGCGCGCGCTCAGCTGCGCGTGGCCCTGGGCGTCGGCGCCTTCGCCGAGCGCGTCGATCTGGAAGCGGGTGAGCGCCAGCGGCGTGCCGGTGGCGCGTTCGATCGCGCGCAGCACTGCGTCCACCGGGCCGTCGCCGATCGCCGCCTCGCCGACCTCGCGGCCGTCGTCGTGGGCCAGCTTCACCGAGGCCGACGCGCTGCCGCCCAGGTGCGAGCTGGCGTGCAGCTGCACCAGCTGCCACGGGCCGCCGGCGTGCGGGTCGTGGCCCAGCGCCAGCGCTTCCAGGTCTTCGTCGTGCAGCTCGCGGCCGTGGTCGGCCAGCGTCTTGAAGCGGCCGAAGATGTCGTCCAGCGCGGTGTCGTCCGGCGTGTGGCCCAGTGCTTGCAGGCGCTGGCGCAGCGCGGCGCGGCCGGAGTGCTTGCCCAGCACCAGCTTCGTCTCGGCGATGCCGACGTCCTGCGGCCGCATGATCTCGTAGGTGCCGCGGTGCTTGAGCATGCCGTGCTGGTGGATGCCCGATTCGTGGGCGAACGCGTTGGCGCCCACGATCGCCTTGTTGCGCGGCACCGCCTGGCCGGTCAGCTCGGCCAGCAGGCGCGAGGCGGGGTACAACTGGCGGGTGTCGATGCGGGTATCCACGCCGAAGTGCGGCGCGCGCACCTTCAGCGCCATCACCACCTCCTCCAGCGCGGCGTTGCCGGCGCGCTCGCCGATGCCGTTGATGGTGCATTCCACCTGGCGTGCGCCGGCGCTCACCGCAGCCAGGCTGTTCGCCACCGCCATGCCGAGGTCGTCGTGGCAGTGGCTGGAGAACACCACCCGCTCCGCGCCCACGACGTGGCGGCGCAGGTACTCGAACAGCTCGACGATCTCGGTCGGCGTGGTGTAGCCCACCGTGTCCGGCGCGTTGAGCGTGCTGGCGCCGGCGGCGACCGCGGCGCTGAACACCTCGGCGAGGAACTCGGGTTCGGTGCGCAGCGCGTCCTCGGCGGAAAATTCCACCTCGTGGCACAGCCCACGGGCGCGCTCGATCGCACGCGCCGCAGTCTCCAGCACCCGCGCCTTGCTCATGCCCAGCTTGTGCTCGCGATGCAGCGGGCTGGTCGACAGGAACAGGTGGATGCGCGAATGGCGGGCCGCTTCGAGCGCACGGGCGGCGCTGTCGATGTCGCCGTCCTGGCAGCGCGCCAGCGCGCACACCGTGGTGCCTTGCAACGCCCCGGCGATTTGCGCGACTGCAGCAAAATCGTCCGGGGAAGCCTGCGGAAAGCCGGCTTCGAGCACGTCCACGCCGAGCACCTCGAGCTGCTGCGCCATGCGCAGCTTGGCGCGCCGGTCCATCGAGAAACCCGGCGCCTGCTCGCCGTCGCGCAGGGTGGTGTCGAAGATGCGCACGCGTCCGGCGACTACGTCGTCGTCGCTGGCGGGGCCGCTTTGCTGGTCGGGGGTTTTCATCATGGCTCCGCTGTGGGCGGCGCCGAAGGCACAAAAAAACCCCGCATCCGTCACCGGGTGCGGGGTTCTTCGGGTGTTTTCAGGTTTTTCTAGCTACCTGGACACTTGCCCTCAGCCCGCACCTCCGTTGGTAATAAGGAGTACGAGTACAAGGGTAATAATGAGCGTGCCGCGAAGCCGCAGCAGGCCGGCGCCCGTCGCGGGACGGGTCATTTCGGCGGTGCGGCGGTGGCTGTTGCGCTGCGGCATGTAGTCGACCCTACGGCAGCCGGTCGTGGGTGTCAACCATTTTCTCATGAAAATTTTTCCTGACGCTGCGGAAACGTGATACGGACGGCTGGACGTCTGAACGATACGCCCGCGTGTGGTCTTCAGTGCGCGGCGATGGCGTGCAGTAATAGAGGCGCAACATGGTTTTCAGCTGCTCCAGCGCCGCCTTGCGGCCCGACAGGCCAGGCTCTGCATTCACCGCTACGGCGGCTTTCATCAGTTGCTGCACGACCACCGTGGCTGCACGCAGCGCACCGGGCGACAGCCGCGGCAGGTAGCGACCCAGCAAGGCCTGCAGCTCGGCCCGCAGGCGACGGCGGATGGCCATGCTGTGACCGGAGGGTATCGACACGGGGTCGACCAGCACCGCGAGCACCGGATGACGCCAGCGGAACGCGACAAGGAAGGCGGCCAGCCAGTCGATGTCCCTCCCTTCGGCCTGTGCCTGCAGTGTCTCCAGCTGCTGGAACAGCGCCCCGGTGCAGTCCTCCTGCAGCGCTTCCGTCAGCGCCTCTTTAGTGGGAAAGAACTGGTACAGGGAGCCGATCGCTGCGCCGGCGCGGGCGGCGATGGCGGTCATCACCGCGACGCTGCCGGACATACTGGCCTGAGTCGTGATGGTTGAGCCCGCGTGGTTCGAGAACCCTTTCGGCAAGAAGCGGATCCGTTCGGCCGGCAATGATTCGTAACGGTCCACGGGTGGGACCGCGCTTCGGTTGCATCGCATGCGGCACCACCGCTTTGCAGGTTTCCATGGGAACGTTTACGCTCGCTTGAGCGATGCAAGCCCGGTGCGCACAAGACAGAAGGTTCGGTGGCACTGGCGGTATTCCGACGGAAGCCTTGATGCCAGCCGGATTTGTGCGGGTGGTGTTTCCCGATTTCGACGACACGCGGGTTCACATGGGCTCATTTAAGCGGTTTCCCTCCATCGACGCCATGCGCGGCATTACCGTGGCCGGCATGCTGCTGGTCAACGGTCCCGGCAGCTGGGACCACGTGTTCTGGCCGTTGAGTCATTCCGCATGGAATGGCTGTACGCCCGCCGACCTGGTGTTTCCGTTCTTTCTGTTCCTAGTGGGCGTATCGGTGGCGCTGGCGATCTTGCCGCGGCTGGAGCAAGGCGTGGCGCCTGCGTCGTTGCGCAACGCGGCGTTGCGGCGGGCCCTTCGCATCGTTGCGCTGGGGGTGGCGCTCAATGCGCTGGCGGCTTGGTGGCCGCCCGGCCACGAGCTGCGCTGGCCAGGCGTGTTACAGCGGATCGGCGTGTGCTTCGCGGTGACGGCAATGATGGCCGTCTACACGCCAAGGCGAGCTTGGTGGATCGCCATCGTGGCCTTGCTTGCCGGCTACACCGCGCTGCTGCTCTCCAGGGGCACGCTGGCGAAATGGGACAGCATCGTCGATCACGTGGACGGTGCAGTATTCGGTCGCCATGTGTGGGAAACCAACGCGATCACCGGCCAGGTGCACGATCCCGAAGGCTTGCTCAGCACCTTGCCCGCCATTGCCAGCAGCTTGCTTGGTCTGTGTGCAGGCGTGTGGCTGCGCGCGCGCAAGCTCGGGTTCCTGCTGATGGCGGGTGCGGCCGCAGTGGCGCTGGGCTGGCTGTGGTCGCAGTGGATTCCGTTGAACAAGAACCTATGGACGCCATCCTTCGTGCTGTGGACGGGGGGATGGGCGATGCTTGCCATGCTTGTGTTTCATTGGCTGGTGGACGTGCGCGGCTGGCCAGCCTGGGGACGTCGCTTCGGCGTCAACGCCATCGCCGCCTACGCCGGATCCGAGCTGGTGCTGGTTGTGCTGCCGGCCATGGGCTGGCAGCAGTCGATCTACCAGCATCTGTTCGCCAGTTGGATCGCACCGCTGGCCGGGCTGCGCGTCGCTTCGCTGGCGTTCGGGCTGGCGTTCGTGGCGCTGTGGTGGTTGATCGTGTATGCGATGGATCGGCGGCATGTCTATCTGAAGCTGTGAACGGTGTGCTTGCTCCGTGACCCGTGGGGCGCGCCTGTCTCCGTCGGCTCGATGCGTGACTGGGCTGGATAGGGGCGTGCAGCGCGTCGGCGGTGCGCGATATGAAAACGGGATTCCGAACATGCGTGAAAAAAGCGCCGCGCGTGACGTAAAACTGGGTAATCGGGCATGGGCGATGCTGGTGCTTGGGATGTGCCTGGCGTGGCCTTGCGGCGGGCGCGCCGCCGCATCTGCGCAACCGGTCTTCGACACTGCGCCGGCACGGGCGGCCCTGCAACGCCTGCTGCAGCAGCAACAGGCGCAGTTCGCCCTCGTCGCATTGGATCGCGGGCAGGGTGCGGATCGTTTCCGTATCAGTGGCGCGCCGGGGCACATCGTGGTGGCGGGCACCTCGCCTGCGATCATCCTGACCGGCGTGGAAACGTACCTGGAGCAGGTGGCACACGTCGGCATCGGCTGGCCTGGCGATAGCCTTTCGCGCCTGCCGGCCACGTTGCCGGCGCCGTCCTCGCCTATAGAACACCGTGCCGTCGTGCCGGATCGCTACGCGCTGAATGACACCGACGACGGCTACTCGAACGCCTATCTCGACTGGCCGGCATGGGAACACAAGATCGACCTGCTCGCCCTACACGGCATCGACGAGGTGTTCATGCCGGTCGGCACGGAAGAGGTGTACCGCCGCACCTTCCAGGATTTCGGCTACAGCGACGCGGAGATGCGTGCGTGGATTCCCGCCGCCGCGCACCAGCCGTGGTGGCTGCTGCAGAACATGTCCGGTTTCGATGCACCAATGTCGCCGCGACAGTACGCACGGCGTGTGGCGCTGACGCAGAAGATCGTGGCGCGCCTGCGCGCGCTGGGCATGACGCCGGTATTCCCCGGCTATTTCGGCACCGTGCCCGACGGCTTCGCGGCGAAGCATCCCGGTGCGAACGTGGTGTCGCAGGGCCAGTGGGCAGGGTTCACGCGGCCAGGCTGGCTCGACCCGCGCGATCCGCTCTACGCGAAGGTCGCGGCGGATTTCTATCGTCGGCAGCGCGTGCTGTTCGGCGACGGCACGATGTACAAGATGGACCTGCTGCACGAAGGCGGCCGCGCCGGCAACGTGCCGGTGGCGGATGCCGTGCACGGCGTGATGAAGGCGCTACAGGCCGCGCATCCGGGCGCGCGCTGGGTACTGCTGGGCTGGCAGCACAACCCGCTGCCGGCGGTGATCGACGCGGTTGATCGCCGGAGCCTGCTGATCGTCGACGGCCTGTCGGACCGCTACGACGGGCTGGACCGCGAGAAGGACTGGCACGGCGCGCCATACGCCTTCGGCAGCATTCCCAACTTCGGCGGCCACAGCACGCTTGGCGCGAATGCCGGCGTGTGGCTCGAGCGGTTCGCCGCGTGGCGCGACAAGCCGGGAAGCACGCTGCGCGGCATCGCCTGGATGCCGGAGGCCAGCGGCATCGACCCGGCGGCGTTCGCGCTGTTCACTGCGCTGGCCTGGGAGCCGGTGCCGCACGATGAAGCTGCATGGTTCAAGGCTTATGCCGACAGCCGCTACGGCGGCGCCGACGCGCATGCCGAGGCCGCGTGGCACATCCTCGGCGGAACCGCCTACGCCATGCCCTCGGACGGCGACTCGGAGCCGCAGGACAGCCTGTTCGAAGCGCGCCCTTCGCGGGACGTGGCCACGGCGGCGAGCTGGTCGCCGAAGGCGATGCGTTACGACGCGGGGCATTTCGACCAAGCCATCTGCGAACTGTTGCAGGTGGCGCCCGCGCTACGTGCCACCAGCGCCTACCGCCACGACGTGGTGGACGTCGCGCGGCAGGCGCTGGTCAACCACGCCCGCGTGCTGCTGCCACGGGTCAAGGCGGCCTACGAGGCGGAGGACGCCGCACGCCTGCACGCCCTCGACGCCGAATGGCTGGGTGACATGGTCCTGCTCGACCGCCTGCTCGCCAGCGATCCGCATTTCCTGCTCGGCAACTGGCTGGCGCCCGCGCGTGCGGCGGCCGGCAATGCCGCCGAGGCAGCGCAGTTCGAATACGACCAGCGCACGCTCGTCACCATCTGGGGCGATCGCGGCGGTGCCGACCGCGGCGGCCTGCACGACTACGCGAACCGCGAATTGTCCGGCCTGGTGAGCGGCCTGTATGAACCGCGCTGGCGGCGCTTCTTCGCATCGCTGGAGCAGTCGCTGGCGACCGGCAAGCCGCCCGAACCGATCGACTGGTACGCGATGGAATATGCCTGGGCGGCCTCGCAAAAGCTGGAGTCAACGACGCCACAGGGCGATCCGTGGCAACTGGCCTCCGACGTGGCGCGGCGGCTCGGAACCTGCAGGCCGTGAGGCTGCAATCCGTGCAGGGCGTTGCAGGCACAGGCAGTCGCCTATCGTGTATGACGCACTGCATCACGGATTGGATGGCGCGCCCTGCAATGTTTCGAGGTGGTGTGCCGCGCCGGTTGTTTGCGCGCCGGTTCGGCTGACCCGGCCAACTCTTGCCCATCGCACGCAGTGCGACCATTTCGCATCCTGATTCCCCACCTGTCGCCGCCCATGATACGTCGTGGGTAGATGCTGCAACCTCCTGCTGCGAAGGAGGAAGTCCCATGGCAGCCAAGAATCAAGTGCAGTTCCAACCCGGCCTGAGTCTGACGGCCTTTCTTGACCGTTACGGTAGCGAGCAGCAGTGCCGCGAGGCGCTGATGAAGGCACGCTGGCCGAAGGGATGGCGCTGCCTGGACTGCGGTCATACGAGTCATGGCCATCTCAAGCGTCGCGACGTGTACCAGTGCAATCGCTGCAAGCGGCAGGTGTCGCTGACCAGCGGCGCGCTGCTCGCCGAAACCAGGTTGCCGCTGCGGAGGTGGTTTCTGGCGATTTACCTGCTGACCCAGCACAAGAATGGCATCTCGGCGCTGGCGCTGCGGCGGCAATTGGGCGTGTCGTACCACACGGCGTGGCTGCTCAAGCACAAGTTGATGCAGGCGATGGTCGAGCGCGACAGCGAGCAGGTCCTGGGCGGCATCGTGATGATGGACGATGCGTACTGGGGCAGCGAACGCCACGGCGGCGGCGTGGGCCGCGGCAGCCCTGGCAAGACGCCGTTTGTGGCGGCGGTGCAGTGCACCGCCGAGGGGCACCCCATCGCCATGCGGATGGATGAGGTGGCCGGGTTTCGCAAAAAGGCGTTGGCGGCATGGGCCCAACGCCACCTGGCGCCGGGCACGGCGGTTGTCACCGATGGGCTGAAGTGTTTTCCGGGCGTGACCGATGCCGATTGCACGCATACCGCCATGCCCACCGGCGGCGGCGTCCCCACTCGGGGGCATCCCATCTTCACGGGGGTCAACACCGTGCTGGGTAACGTCAAGAACGCGCTGCATGGCACCTACCATGCGCTGCGTCCGAAGTACCTGCAGCGCTATTTGTCCGAGTTCTGCTACCGCTTCAATCGCCGCTTCGACCTGGCCGCCCTGGTACCGCGCCTCATCGTCGCCGCGGCGCGGACGCCGCCGCTGAGCTATCGGCTCGCAACGTTGGCTGCGTAAGGTGGGGAATCAGGAGCCGAGTTGTGCTCGGTAACGAGGTTATCCCCGGAGGCGTTCGATCGTTTCGGGCAGCTGATTCCTGCTGATTGGATCGAGCACGCCCTGCAGGCCACCGGCACGGCCTCGCTACGCCGTCGCCGCCTACCTGCCGAACGGCTGATCTGGTTGGTCATCGGGCTGGCCTTGTTTCGCAATGAACCGGTATGGCACATCGTGCGCCAGCTGGGCTTGGCGTTGGACAGCGAGACGCGCGTGGCACCCGCACCGAGCGCGACGGTGCAAGGACGCCAGCGGCTGGGCGAAGCGCCGTTGGCGCATCTGTTCGATCAGATCAGCCGTGCATGGTGTGCCGCGCCGCTTCCTGCGACCGGACTGTTCCAGGGACTGCGCCTGCTCGCTGTCGATGGCGTGGTGTGGTCGACGCAAGATACCGCCGAACATCGTGACGTCTTCGGTGGCGGTCATTCGCAACACGGCGAAGGGAGCCGGCCGCAGGTACGCGCGGTCTGTCTGATGGACGTGCATACCCATCTGATCCGAGCGGCAGCGTTGGGGGCCTATACCACCGGCGAGCTCAGCTATGCCCACGACCTGAGGGCGGCCACGCCCGATCATTCCCTGACGATCTTCGATCGTGCCTACTATTCGGCCGCGTTCCTATGGGCTTGGCAGCAGGCCGGCGAACAACGTCATTGGCTGATGCGAGCCAAGAGCTCACTGCGCTACGAGGTGATCCGTCCGCTGGGCGAAGGCGATGTCTGGGTGCGGCTACCCGTCTCGCCGCAAGCGCGCCGGCAACATCCCCACCTGCCAGCGTTCTGGGAAGCGCGATTGATCATCTGCTCGTCCGGGCGACGCTACCTGACCTCGCTGGCCGATCCGATCCGCCACCCCGCCGACCAGATCGCCGCGTGCTACCGCCAACGCTGCTAGGGCATCAGCCAGTCCCGCAACGCGGTGTCACTGGCCGCCAGCGGTTCGGCGCTGGCGCTGCGCGCCAGCATCGCGGCCAGCGCCGGGGGCAGGTCGAGCGGGTGGCCGAGCAGCGGCTCCACCACGCCCTCGAACTTGGCCGGGTGGGCGGTGGCGACCACCGCCCACGGCGCCTCGTCGCCATCCGCGCGCAGGCGGTCGAGCAGGTGCATCGCGGTGGCGGTGTGCGGGCAGAACACTTCGCCGTGTTCGCGCGCATGGGTGGCGATGGTGCGGCGGATGGTGGCATCGTCCACGCCGTGGGCCTGCAGCAGTCGGCGCAACGCGGATTCATTCGGGAAGGTCCAGCGCAGCCGCTCGAAGTTGCTCGGCGCACCGACGTCCATCGCGTTGGCGAGGGTGGCGACCGCTTCGCGCGGCCGGTAGTCGGCGCCGGCGAAGAACTCGGGCAGGGTGGCATTCGCGTTGCAGGCCAGCCGTACTTCGCCGACCGGCAAACCCATTCCACGCAGCCACAGACAGGCCATCGCGTTGCCGAGGTTGCCGGTGGGCACGATGAAGTTCAGCGGCGTGCCGTGTTCGCGCCACCAGCCCAGCGCGGCGTGCGCGTAATAGCTCATCTGCGGCAGCAGGCGGCCCAGGCTGATGCTGTTGGCGGAGGACAGCGGCACATCCGCCTGCAGTTCCGCGTCGTTGAGCGCGGCCTTGACCATGCGCTGGCAGTCGTCGAAGCGACCGGCCACGCGCAGCGCGGTCACGTTGTCGCCGAAGCAGCCGAGCTGGTGCGCCTGGCGCGGCGAGACCAGGCCGTCCGGATACAGGATCACCACGCGCACATGCGGCTGGCGATGGAACGCGGCGCCCACTGCCGCGCCGGTATCGCCCGAGGTGGCGACCAGGATCGTCAGCGGCCGTGCATCGCTGCGCGGCAGCCGGCGCAGGCAGGCGGCGAGGAAGCGCGCGCCGACGTCCTTGAAGGCCGAGGTGGGGCCGTGGAACAGCTCCAGCATCGCCGTGTGCAGATGCGCCGGCAGTGCGCGCAGCGGCGTGTCGAAGGTGAGCGCCTCGGCGCAGATCGCGGGCAGTTCATCGGCCAGCGCATCGCCGGCGAAGAACGGCGCCAGCAGGGTAGCGGCGGTATCCGCCAGCGTGCCGTGCGGGTCGAACGCGGCCGGATCGAGTCGCGGCAGGGACTCGGGCACGTACAGGCCACCGTCCGGCGCCAGCCCTGCGGCGATCGCCTGCCCGATCGGTACTGCCAGTCCGGCGTTTCGGGTGCTGTGGTAGCGAAGCAGTTCGCTCATATGCCTGACTCGTGTGCAGGGCGGGCATTGCCCGCCGGTTTTTGATGCTTGGCGGCGAGAGTGGCGGGCAGTGTCCGCCCTATAAGAGCGTTCATTCGTCGGCCTTGAGGGTTGCGATCAACGCGGCAGCAGCCGTAGGGCGGGTGCTGCCCGCCCTACGCCGGTCATGGCTGCGGCTCCACGTCGAGGGAGTCGATCAACGCGGCAGCCGGCCCGTTGACCGGCGACACCCACGCGTCGCTGTCCAGTCCGCCCTCGGCGAACGCGGCCTGCATCGCCGCGGCGGCCGCTTCGGCGTCGGTACGGTTGTCGTACCAGCCGAACACGCTGGGGCCGGCGCCGGAGATGCTGGCGCCCAGCGCACGGTGGTCGAGCGCGGCCTGTTTCACCTGGGCGAAGTGCGGGATCAGCGACGCGCGGCGCGGTTCCACCAGCACGTCCTTCAGGCCTTCGCGCACCAGCGCCGCGTCGCCACGCCAGCAGCCGGCCAGCACCAGGGCGAGATTCGAACTCTGCGCCACGAACTCGCCCAGCGCGTAATGGCCGGCCAACGCCGCGCGCGCCCGGCGCGTCTCCAGCACCACGTGCGGATGCACCAGCGCGCAGTGCCACGCCGCCGGCACGTCGATGCGCAGCAGGCGGTCGTGGGTGGCCAGCACCAGTCCGCCGAGCAGCATCGAGCCGAGGTTGTCGCCGTGGCGGCTGCCGCTGGCCACCGCTTCGCCGTCCAGCGCGAAGCCGTACAGCGCCTCGCGCGGCAGCGGCTTGGGCAGCAGTGCGTTGGCGGCGATCAGCGCGGCCACGCAGGAGGCGGCCGAGCCGCCCATGCCCGAGCCGAGCGCGATACCCTTGTGCAGCACCAGCTCGAAGCCGTGGCGCAAGCCCAGCGCCTTGCGCAGCGAGAGCAGCGCGGTGCCGGCGGTGTTGGCCCGCGGGTCGGTGGGCAGTTCGGTGACGCAGCCCGAGATCGACGCGATGCGCACCACCGGCTCACCGATGCGGCGCACCTCGGCGCGGTCGCCGGCGCCGGCCACACTGTGGCCGAGCAGGTCGAAGCCGACGCCGACATTGCCGACGCTGGCCGGCGCGAACGCGCAGGCGGCTTGTGGAGGATGGGCGCGGCGCGGTGCAGCCATGACGGGTTCCAGTAGCGGGGTGTTCATGCGCGTGCCTCCAGCGACTCGGCGATGCGCAGCAGGTCGGTGAACACGCCGGCGGCGGTTACCTCCGGGCCGGCGCCGGGGCCTTGCACGATCAGCGGATTATCGCAGTAGCGGCGGGTGCTGAACTGCACGATGTTGTCGGTCAGCCGGGTGTGCGCGAACGCGTGGGAGGCGGGCAGCACCTGCAGCCGCACGCTGGCGCGGCCGTGCCGGTCCAGCTGCGCCACGTGGCGCAGCACGCCGCCTTCGGCGCGCGCCTCGGCCAGTTTCGCCGCCATCAGCGCATCGAGGGCGTCGAGCCGCTGCATGAAGTCGCTCAGCGGCAACGCGGCCAGTGCGTTCGGCACCAGGCTTTCCAGATCGACTTCCTCCAGCGACAGCGGCCAGCCCGCCTCGCGCGCGAGGATCACCAGCTTGCGCGCCACGTCCAGCCCGGACAGGTCGTCGCGCGGGTCGGGCTCGGTGTAGCCCAGCGCGTGCGCCTCGCGCACCAGCACGGAGAACGGCTGGTGGCCGTCGTGGCGGTTGCACAGCCAGGCCAGCGTGCCGGAGAACATGCCGTGCACCGCGAACAGTTCGTCGCCGGTGTCGAGCAGGTCGCGCAGCGTCTGCACCACCGGCAGGCCGGCGCACACGGTGGCTTCGTAGCGGAAGCGCGCGCCGCCGGCGCAGGCCGCGCGGATCGCCTGCCAGCGCGGCAGCGGGCCGCTGCCGGCCAGCTTGTTCGGCGTCACCACGTGCAGCCCGGCGGCGAGCCAGCGCGGATAGTGCGCGGCCACCGCGTCGCTGGCGCTGCAGTCGATCAGCAGCGCGTGGCGGCCGTCACTGCCGCGCACGTGGTCGGCGAACGCGTCCAGGTCGTTCGGCCGCCAGATCTGCGCGCCGCCGTGGCGGGCGTTGAGCTCGGCGTCGTCGCAGTCCAGCCACATGCGTTTGCTGGCCACCACACCGCAGAGTTTCAGTTCCAGCGCGCCGTCGCGAGCCAGCCGTGGTTGCGCGGCACGCAGCTGTTCCAGCAAGGCGCTGCCGACGCGGCCGGGGCCGATCACGCCGACCGCCAGCACGCGTCGCCGGGTCGTGCCGGTGCGGGCCAGCGACAACGGCGGCGGCAGGGAGTGCTGGACTTGCTCGGGTGCACAGGTGATCACGGTGGCCTCTCCGGTGGAGGCCCGTTCTCGCTGGCGTGTCGGCATGGGCCGGCCCGCCTCTTCGAGGGCGGGCCGTTGCGTGGGAAAACTCAGCTACGCACGACGCTCCGCCCGGGACCCGTGGTACCGGTGGTAATCGTGGTGGTAATGACGGCGATGACGCCGGCGTGCATGGCCATGCGCCCGCTGCGGAGCGGGACAGGATGCATGCGTGCTGGCGCGGAAAGCGGCGACATGGACTCGACCTTAAAGCCTATGCTGCACTGCGGTCAACAGGTGCATTTGCAACTTTCGTGCAGCGCCACACCTGCGGCAGGTTGTCGCGGCAAGCTGGTTGCCGTCGGCCGACGCTGCTCGCGAGGCCTACAATTCGCCGGATGAATAGGTTCGTTTCACTGTGCCGGCGACTGCGTGGGCAGGCGCCGTGTGCGGCTTTTGCGCTGTTTGTGCTCGGCATGGGCAGCGCGGCGATGGCCGCCACACCGCCGCAGGCCGGCGCCGCCCCGGGCGTACCCGACACCATGCAGCAGCGCGTGGCGGCATGCACCAGCTGCCACGGCGTGCACGGCGAGGGTTCGGCGGACAACGTGGCGATCCCGCGCCTGGCCGGCAAGCCGGCCGGCTACCTGGTGCAGCAGCTCGAATACTTCCAGACCGGCCAGCGCCGGCACGCGCCGATGGAATACGTGGTGCGCCAGCTCAGCCCGGCGTACCTGCGCGATATCGCCGCCTACTTCGCGCAGCAGGACGTGCCCTACCGCAGGCAGCCGGTGCCGGCGGTGTCGGCAGAGATCCTGCGGCGCGGCGAGCAGCTGGTGCTGCGCGGGGACTCGACCCGCGGCGTGCCGTCGTGCGTCAGCTGCCACGGCGCCAAGCTCACCGGCGTGGAACCGATGATGCCCGGCCTGATGGGCCTGTCCTACGACTACCTCAACACCCAGCTGGTGTCGTGGCGCACGCGCCAGCGCGCGGCCGAAGGGCCGTACTGCATGGGCGTGGTCGCCAACCGCATGCGCGAATCGGACATCGCCGCGGTATCCGCGTGGCTGGCCGGCCAGGAACCGCCGGCCGACCTGCACCCGGTGCCGGCCAGCGCGCACACCGAACCGTTGCCGGGCTGGTGCGTGATGGGCAAGAGCGGAGCAGGTCAATGACGTGGTGGCGACGCGGAGGATGGGTGCTGGCGCTGCTGGCGGTGGTCGGGGTGGGCTGGCTGTACTTCGGCCACGCCGGCCAGTCGGCGTCATCGCCGGCGCAGCGCGAGGCGGATGCCGCGGCGTTGCGCGACCCCGCGCTGATCGCGCGCGGCGAATACCTGGCCACGGTGGGCGATTGCGCTGCCTGTCACACCGCGCGCGACGGCCAGCGCTACGCCGGCGGCCGCTCGCTGGGTACGCCGTTCGGCGACGTACCGGCGCCGAATATCACGCCCGATCCGGACACCGGCATCGGCCGCTGGAGCGTCGACGATTTCTGGCGCGCGCTGCACGAAGGCAAGGGCCGCCAGGGCGAGCTGCTGTACCCGGTGTTCTCCTACACCTCGTTCACCAAGGTGAGCCGCGACGACGCGCTGGCGATCTTCGCCTACCTGAAATCGCTGCCGCCGGTGCATCGACCCGACACGGAGCTGGGGCTGGGCTTTCCCTACAACGTGCGCAACAGCCTGGTGGCGTGGCGCGCGCTGTACTTCAAGCCGGGCGAGTTCAGGCCCGATCCGGCGAAGCCGCCCGAATGGAACCGCGGTGCCTACCTGGTGCAGGGCCTGGGTCACTGCAACGAGTGCCACACCACGCGCGATTCGCTCGGCGGCATTGCGCCGGAGCGCCACCTCACCGGCGGACAGATCCCGCAGCTGGACTGGTACGCGCCGGACCTCAGCACGCAAGCCGGCGGCGGCCTCGACGGCTGGCGCGCGCAGGACATCGTCGACCTGCTGAAGACCGGCCAGTCGGCGAAGGGCACCGCGTTCGGGCCGATGGCCGACGTGGTGCGCAACAGCACCCAGCACCTGAGCGATGCCGACCTGCAGGCGGTGGCTACTTATCTGCAGTCGCTGCCGCCGCGCCCGCAGCCCGTGACCGCGCCGTTCACGCAGGCGGCCAGCCACGAGCAGGGCGGCCAGCTCTACGCGCAGCGCTGCGCCGACTGCCACGGCAAGGATGGCCGCGGCGTGGCCGGCGTCTACCCGCCGCTGGACGGCAACACCTCGGTCACCGAACCGACCGGCATCAACGCGATCCGCAGCGTGCTGCTCGGCGGCTTCGCCCCAGCCACCGCCGGCAACCCGCAGCCGTACTCGATGCCGCCGTTCGCGCAGTCGCTCAGCGACAAGGACGTCGCCGCGGTGGTCAGCTATATCCGCCAGTCGTGGTCGAACAAGGCCGCTGCGGTGCAACCAGCCGACGTCGGCAACTACCGCAACACGCCGGTCGACTGAGCTGTGGCCGGAGTTTTGTCCACGCCACGTGTTGCTCCCTCCCCCTGCTTGCAAGGGAGGTCCGGGGTGGGGTCCGCTCTTGATCTTTCTACCGTCCCGACGAAGTACCTTGGCCCTGCAGTGACCGGTTGCCGGCGCACTGCGGCGTCCGAACGCAGGCCCCCGGCGGGCGCGATTTGACGTGGGTCATGGCGAGCGTGCCGTCGCGCCTGCACGCTGCGCGGGATAGCCATCCACCGTTTGCTCACCACGGTTCACGGGCATGATCCAGCTCAGCTACAGCACCTTCGGCCTCACCCAGCTGCCGTTCCTGGACGCCATCGACGCCGTGGCCCGCGCCGGTTACGCGGGCATCGAGCTGTCCTTCCACCGCGACCAGTTCAACCCCTTCAACCTCGACGAGGCCGACCTCGACGCCGTGCGCGCGCGCCTGGATGCAGCGCGCATCGTGCCGGCCTGCGTGGCCACCGCCTCGCACTTCTTCACCCCGTCGCGGCCGCACGAGCCGTCATTGATGACACTGGACGTGGCCGGGCGCAAGCGCCGCATCGACCTGGTCAAGCGTGGCATCCGCGTGGCGCGTCGGCTGGGCGTGAAGCTGGTCACCTTCGGCAGCGGGTTCCTGCGCGAGGAGCACGTGCGCCAGCCGCAGGTCGATCCGGGCGAGCTGCTGGCCGACAGCATCCGCGAATGCCTGCGCGAGATCCGCGACGACGAGGACATCACGCTGCTGATCGAACCCGAGCCGGGCATGTATGTCGAGACGCTGGAGCAGGGGCTGGCGCTGATCCGCGCGGTCGGCTCGCCGCGCTTCGCGCTGCACATCGACATCTGCCACGCCTACTGTTCCGAGCCGGACTACATCGGCGCGCTGGCGAAAGCCGCGCCGCATGCCCGCTACCTGCACATCTCCGATGCGCGCCAGGGCCACAACCTCAGGATCGTGCGCGACGATGCCGTGCCGGCGCTCGACCTCGATGCCGCCAGCGCACTGGTGTACTTCCCCGATACGGCGGACTACCTGCTGCTGGATCGTCGCCACCCGCTGTACTTCGCCGACCGCGCGCCCGACCCGGCGCGGCGCCGGCGCATCGACGCGCTGCTGGCGCAGGCCGGCATCGATCAGGCGGCGGGCCTGGTCGACTACGCCAGCCTGTACGCCGGCGCCTCGCCGCTGGACGACGAGATCTTCACCTACTTGATCTCGGTGCCGGGGCTGAGCTTCGACGTGCTCGAACGGGCCTGGCCGATCGTCGCCCACCTGCGCGGCGTGCGCGGCCCGGCGCTGTTCGAGCGGATGGTCGCCAACACGCGCACCGGCATCGTGCATTTCCACGAGATTCCCGGCGAGGGCACGCTGGACCTGGCCGCCAGTTTCCGGGCGCTGAACGCGCACGGCTTCGACGGCTTCGGCTCGGTCGAGCTCTATCACCACGTCGATGGCTGGCAGCAGGCGCTCGACCAAAGCTACCGCCACCTGGCCGCCATCGCGCAGCCGACATGAGCGCGTCCGGCCGTTCCACCGAGCAACCATCATGATCGACTTCGAGGCATTGGGCTGGCGCAGCGATACCGTCGGCGAACTGGACCACCGCCTGCTCAAGGCGCCCAGCGTCAAGCTGCGCGGCGCCCGTGCGGGCGCCGCGGGCGACGTCGTCTACAGCATCGACCTGCGCCTGCGCCGGCCGAACGCCGACGCCTGCCTGTCCAGCACCGAGCTGCATTCGATCGAGCACTTCCTGCTCGAAGGCTACGGCCGCCTGCTGCCACGGCATTTCATCGGCGTCGGCGTGATGGGTTGCCAGACCGGCTTCTACCTCACCCTGCTCGGCGAAGGCCGCCGCGCGGTCGTCGAGGGCGCGCTTGAGGCCATCCTCGAAGGCGTGCTCGTGGCCGACGCGGTGCCGTATGCGCGCATCGACCAGTGCGGCCACTGGCGCCACCACGACCTGGCGCGGGCGCAGGCCGTGGCGCGCGAGGTACTGGCGCAACGCGCGGCGTGGCAGGACATCACATGAGCGCGGCGGAGGGCGCGCGCTGGCAGGTCAGCGCCACGCGTCGGATCGAATACGACCTGCTCAACGTGGCCGACGTGTTCGATCCGCGCAGCGATGCGCTGCTGTCGATGGGCCGCGTGCGGGACGGGCGCCGCTTCGTGGTGGTCGACGAATGCGTGCACGCGCATCACGGCGCACGCATCCGCGCCTATTTCGCCCAGCACCAGGTCGATGCGCGCATCATCACCCTGCCGGGCGGCGAGGGCGGCAAGACGCTGGACGCGTGGCTTTCGGTACTGCGCGAGCTGGACGGCTTCCCGATCCATCGCCGCGACGAGCCGGTGATCGCCATCGGCGGCGGCGTGCTGACCGACGTAGTCGGCTACGCGGCGGCCAGCTACCGGCGCGGCGTGCCGCACATCAAGGTGCCGACCACGCTGATGGGCTACGTCGACGCGGCGGTCGGGATCAAGACCGGGATCAACTTCAATGACCACAAGAACCGTCTGGGCAACTTCGAGCCGCCGCGCCGGGTACTGCTGGACCGCAGCCTGCTGCGCAGCCTGCCGCCGCGGCACCTGCGCAACGGCGTGTGCGAGATCGTCAAGCTGGCGGTGATCCGTGACGCCACGCTGTTCGGTCTGCTGGAACGCCACGGTGCCGCGTCGCTGGCGAGCGCCTTCCAGGATGCGCGCGGCGGGGAGATCCTCGACCGCGCCATCGGCGGCATGCTGGAAGAGCTGGCGCCGAACCTGCACGAGGAAGAGCTGGCGCGCAAGGTCGACTTCGGCCATACCTTCAGCTACGGCCTGGAAACCCGCTACGGGGACGACCTGCTGCACGGCGAGGCGGTGCTGCTGGACATCCTGGTGTCGACCGCGATCGCGCGTCGGCGCGGCCTGCTCGACGCGGCCGCGGCCGGCCGCATCTTCGCCCTGGTCGAGCGCCTGCAGCTCGCCCCCGAGCTCGCCCTGCTCGACGCCGAACTGATGTGGCAGTCGCTGCTCGATCGCGTCGAGCACCGCAACGGCCTGCAGCGCGTGCCGTTGCCTGCGGGGCTGGGCGAGTGCGTGTTCGTCAACGACATCGCGCGCGCGGAAATCGAAGCCTCCATCCATACCCTGAACCAGCGGACCACGAGCAGCCATGACCGAATCGCCGAATGTTGACGCCGGGGAAATCGCCCACTTCAACCGCATCGCCCAGCTGTGGTGGGACCCGCACGGCAAGATGGGGCAACTGCACGCGATCAACGACCTGCGCCTGCGCTTCATCACCGACCGCATCGGCGCACCGGCGCCGCGTATTGTCGACGTGGGCTGCGGCGGCGGCATCCTGGCCGAGGCGCTGGCCAAAACCGGCGCACGGGTGACCGGGATCGACCTGTCGCGGCTGTCGCTGGACATCGCCCGCCAGCATGCCGAACGCGGCGGGCTGGCCATCGACTACCGCGAGCTCAATGCGGAGATCCTCGCGCGCGATGAGCCCGGCAGCTTCGACGCCGTCACCTGCATGGAGATGCTCGAGCACGTGCCGCATCCGGAGCAGGTCATCGCCGCCTGCGCGGCCCTGCTCAAGCCGGGCGGCGTGGCGTTCTTCTCCACCATCAACCGCACGTTCAAGGCGTTCGCCTTCGCCATCGTGGCCGGCGAGTACATTCTCGGCCTGCTGCCGCGCGGCACCCACCACTACAGCAAGCTGATCCGGCCGGTGGAGATGCGCGCGTGGGCCGGTGCGGCGGGGCTCGAATTCAGGGCGGTCGACAGCCTCATGTACAACCCGCTGACGCGCCGCTTCCGGGTCGCGCCGAACCGCGAAGACATCAACTACATGGCCTGCTTCGTCAGGAAGGGCTGAAACCCATGCGGCGCTTTCTCGCCTTGTCGCGCTCCTTCCACGGCGTGCTCGACATCGCCATGCCCGGCTTCGTCGCGCTGCTGTGGCTGGGGCACTTCCCCTCGTGGCGGGTGCTGGCGCTGTCCCTGGCGACCGCGCTGGCCGGCTATACGGCCATCTACGCGCTGAACGACCTGATCGGGGTGAAGGACGACAAGGAAAAGGTCGCCGGCGGGATCACCCCGGGCTACGCGGTCGAGGCTTCCGCCATGCGCTACCCGCTGGCGCAGAACCTGATCAGCATGAAGGGCGCGCTGGCGTGGTTCGGCTGCTGGTTCGCGCTGGCCGTGCTCGGCACCTGGCTGCTGAACCCGCGGATCCTCGTCATCGTGTTCGCCGCCGCGGCGCTGGAAGTGGTCTACGTCAAGCTGCTCAAGGTCACCTGGTGGCGCACCGTGGTCAGCGGCCTGGTCAAGTCGGCCGGGCCGATCGCCGCGGTGTTCGCGGTCATTCCCGAGCCGTCGTGGTCTGGGCTGCTGGGTTTGCTGGCGTGGCTGATGCTGTGGGAGATCGGCGGGCAGAACATTCCGGCCGACTGGAACGACATCGAAGAGGACCGCCGCATCGGCGCGCGCACCATTCCGCTGGTGTTCGACCTGCGCACGGCGGGCGTGCTGGTGGTGGTCTGCCTGGGCGTGGCCGTGCTCGCCAGTGCGCTGCTGCCGCGTCTGTCGCCGCTCGATGGCGGCTGGCCGTTCCAGTTGGCCATCGTCGCCGCCGGCGCCGGCCTGCTGCTGCTGCCGGCGATCCGCCTCGCGCGCACGCTGGACGGCCGCCAGGCGGCGCGCCTGTTCGACCGCGCCAGCCTGTATCCGCTGGCGCTGCTGGCGATCGTCACGGTGTTCGTGTTGATCCGCTGAGGCGGCCATCGAATCGCCACCACAGGGTCCTTGCCCGGTCGCATCGATGTCTGGCTTGTTGTTGCTCCCGCGCGAAAGGCCTTCGTCCCTGGCATCTGTAGGAGCCCGCTCGCGGGCGATGCTTTGGCTTATCTCCACGTTCTAGCGAAGAGCTTTCAAGCAAGAGCTTTCGTCTGCCTGCGGCAGCCGAGTTACTTTCTCTTTGCGTGGCCAAAGAGAAAGATAACCAAAGAGAAAGGCCACCCCGCTTCCGCGCCTTGCGGGCATCCTGCCCGCAAGGTTCGCGTGCGGGCTACGGGGTTTTTCGACAGCACATCCTGTGCTGGCGAAAAACTGGCCGGCATCCTTGCCGGCCACCCTGCGGGCTTTCCTCCGCCCGCCCGCCGCTGCAGAGGGGCCCCCCGGTAGAGCAGCGCGCATCCCGCGCGCACTCGGTGTGCGACCGCTGCGCAGTCGCGAAAGCCGTAAAGCCAGAAGCGAAAGAGTCCCGCGGCCAGCGGGACTTTTCAATGCCGCGAATGTCTCGGTTCGGCCAATAACGGTCACTCAGCTGATGCAAATGTCCGCTGAGTCACCGCCAAGACCTAGATGCCCGTTCGCCTCACGATTTCGCGCGCAAGCTCAGCGAATTCATCGCGCGCCTCGTCCAGCGTGACGTTGTGTCCGCCGTTGACATGGCCATGCAGTTTTCCGATGGCAACGCCGTGCTTTTGAGCCTCAGACGGCAGGCTCTGGAAATGCTTGATTGCCCCCAGCTTGTTGCTGCCTGCCGAAGCAAGCTTGGGATCAATAGCACGCAACGCGTCGACAACCTGATGCCGAACGCGGGGTGCGATCTTTGACTCCCAATCGGCGTGTGGCGATGCTGCGGAACGACCTTTCTTTACCTTATAAGCAGAGGTGACATATCCGAGGAAGTTGGGTATTCCTTTTGGAAGACGCTTCTTGTCTATATCGCTCGCGAGGGAAAGAACTGTCTTCCAATCACCCACCCATTTGCCAACTGATAGGCCCACAGTGCTCAGAGCACGAAGTGAGAACAGGTCGGCTGCAACTGGCGTGATGAAATAGTCACAGTCCAACAACACTGCGCGATTTAGTGCGCCCACGTTCGGGCCCACGTCATAGAGGATGACATCGGCCTTATGTTCCTTGGCGCTGTTGTTCGCTACTTGAGCGACGGCAGTCATCACGTCATAGCCACGCGTTTTGCGAGCGAAACTGTCGAGCCACGCCTGAGGAAGTTCTTCTTCGTATTGAGACAACATCACGTCGCCCGGTACCAGGAGAATTCCACCCTCGTTACTGCCTACATCCCATACCTGCACCTTCCTGACGCCGCCGCGACCAGCAACTACCGGCTTGATCGCTGACCAGAGGCTGCCAGCGTGGTCTCCCAACCCGTCGTCGTCGAAAAGGCCTTCAAGATCTGGTTCAGATATGTAAAAAGCCGTCAGGTTGCACTGCGGGTCCGCATCGACGAGCAAGACCGTCTTGCCGAGGTCTTCAAGGGCGTCTGCGACGTTCACGGTCAAGGTGGTCTTGCCAACGCCCCCCTTGTGGTTGAAGAACGCGATCTTTTTCACTGCTACCTCGGCTGTGGTGTCTGGTGATTGCAGTCTAGAGCAGGCGCGCGATAAGAAATTAAGTCCGTCGAGCCGGCCAACTTCCAGTTCGGTGGTTACGAGTCGCTTGGATGCAGCGCAGGAGCTGGCAGTGGAGCGGAATGATGGCCTCGATATGAGGCTGCCATTAGGTTCACTTCCGCAGATGGAAGTGTCTGCTTTGGGTCGAGAGCAGGCCCTTCGGGCCGATCAAGTCAGTACCGTGGCAGATCTCCTGCAAGCCGATCCTGAGATCGACTTAAGGGGCGCGGCGCGAGACGTTTTTCGCACGTGTGACGCGAGGGGCGGCAACTGCCAACTGCATCAAAGGCGCGGGTGGCGCGGTTTTGGCTCCTCTGAATAGTGCGGGCCACGATGGCCCGCTGCTCTACCCGGGGTCCCTTGCGCGGCGGTGAGGCGGGGACGACAGGCCGCGCAGCGGGCGTTGCCAGGGATGGCAACGCCTTTTCGCGCGGGCACGATGCCCGCTCGAAAAGCCCGGCCCCGGCTCACGGACTTGCCGGGCAGGATGCCCGGCAAGCGCCAAGCGGGGTGTCGTTTTCTCTTGGGTACTTCTCTTTTGGACAAGCAAAAGAGAAGTACCTCGGCCTCCGCAGGAGGACGAAAGCTCTTGCTCCTGACGCGTTGCGGCACTCAGCAGAAAGCCAGGGCGGCGGGCAGTGCCCGCCCTACAAAAACACATCGTTCAACGCGACAGGTCGATGGCATACGTCGCGGTGCCGTCGCCGTGATCCTTCAGCTGGCGGATGTTGTCGAGCCCGGCCTCGCGCGCCACCGGCTGCTTGCCGCTGGCGTCGGTGAACACCACCGGTCCGCGGGTCTTCAGCGGAGCGAAGGTCCATGACGTCGGTTCGAGATCCTTCGCGCCGATCCGCTTCTTGCTCTCCAGCCACTTCGCCAGTATCTCGCGAGTGCCATCGGGCGCGGTCAGCACGATGTTGCTGCCGTCGAGGCTGGGGAAGTGGCCGCCGCCGCTGGCGCGGTAGTTGTTGGTGACCACGATGAACGGCTGGGCCGGCTCGATCGGCTTGCCCTGGAAGGTCAGCGTGGTGATGCGCTGGCCGGCCGGCTTGGAGACGTCGATGACGTAGTGGATGCCGCCCTGGATCTGGTCGAAGTTGTAGCCGGTGAAGCGGCTGTTGATCAGCGCCTGCTCGCCGCTTTTCGCCGGCTCGATCCGGTTGAAGCGCTTGGCGGATTCTTCCAGCCACGCCTTCACTCCCGCGCCGTCGGTTTTCACCGCGGCCAGCGTGTTCGGGTAGAAGTACAGGTCGGCGGCGTTGCGCAGGGTAAGCGGGCCGGGGGCGACGTCGGTGTAGTCGTCGGGGCCGCCAAAGCCGGTGCGGAAGGCGGCGGCGGCGCCCAGCACCGGCAGATTCGCCAGCTCGGGGTGCGTGCGCGGCAGTTCGCGGCGCACGTAGTCGATCTGCGCGGCGTTGACCGGCGCCAGCGCGGTCATGTTGCCCTCGTCGGCGAAGTAGCTGCTCAGGCGCAGCGCGCTTTCGCCGATCGGCGTGTTGACGTAGGCGATGGTCGCCTCGTGCGCCTGCCGCACCAGCGGCGCGATCGCGGGGTCGGCCGGCACGCAATCGTGTTTCGTCTTGCAGATCGGGCGCACCTCGCTGTGGGTGTTGTCCAGGTCGACCACCCAGCGGCCGCCCTTGCGGTTCAGCACCAGCTGGATCACGCCGAGGTCCTTGCCGAAGAAGCCGCCCATCGCCGCGGGCACGTTGCGCACGAAACCGAGCCGTGCGTCGACGTCCTTCATGCCGGCGTAGTACGGGCCGGGGAATTCCGTGTGCGAGTGGCCGAGCAGCAGCGCGTCGATGCCGGGCACGCCGGCCAGGTACCAGCCGGCGTTCTCCATGTCCGGGGTGTACGGCGCGGTGTTCAGGCCGCCGTGCAGGATCGCCACCACCAGGTCGGGGTGCTGCGCCTGCAGTTCGGGCAGGTATTTCCGCGCCGCCTCGACCACGCCGCTGACGGTGACCTTGCCGGCCAGCTTCTGCTTGTCCCAGTCCATGATCGGCGGCGGGGTGAAGCCGATGATGCCGACTTTCAGCGGCACCTTGATCTTGCTGCCGTCGGGCGTGTAGGCCTCGATCTGCCTGGTGACCACCGTCCACGGCGGGAAGATCGGCTTGCCGTCGCGCGCGCTGTACACGTTGGCCAGCACCAGCGGGAAACGCGGGCCGGCACAACGGTCGTGGTGGCCGCCGTCCACGTTCATCGGCGTACCAGTGACCTGCGACAGGAAGCGCAGGCCGTAGTTGAACTCGTGGTTGCCGGCGGTGCCGCCGTCGTAGCCCATCGCGTCCATCGCCTGGTAGATGGCCAGCTCCTGGTCGCAGGCGACCGGTTTCACCAGCGCCTGGTAGTCGGCCAGCACGCTGCCCTGGATGGTGTCGCCGCTGTCGAACAGGAAGGTGTTGGAGAACTCGGCGCGGGCGCGGCGGATCAGCGTGGCGGTGCGCTCGTAGCCTAGCGAGGGGTCCGGCTTCAGCTTGTAGTAGTCGTAGCTGAGCACGTTCGCGTGCACGTCGGTAGTTTCCAGGATCGCCACGCTGGCGCGCGCGCCGTCGGGCGTCCTGCCAGCCGCCCAGGGCAGGCTGGAGCATCCGGCGAGCAGGGCGGCACCGAGGACGAGCAGCGGGGCGGCGAGCGGCAACGGGCGAGGCGACATGGGAGTCCGTGGGAAAGGCGGGTTCGGATCGCGGAAATTAGCAGATCGGGGTGACCGGGTGCTTGCGCATCGCTCCGGCCGCGGCCCTGGCCTCGGCCACCCCGCCAAGCTCAACGCCGGTGGAACGGCGCGCTGGCGCCGCAGCGCGTGACGCCTGCAAGACCGTAAGATGTCACCAGGATGACAGCGGTCCCGCGGGGGGACTTCCAGCCATGCGTCGAATCTCGTTGCACCCCACACGGGCAGTTGCGGTGGTGCTGTGCGCGCTGGTTTTCTTCGCCGCCTGCATTGCGCTCACCGCGTGGCAGGAGCCGTTGCCGCTGCAGCGCGGCTTCATCCTCGGGCTGATGCTGTGCACGTTCGGCGTGCTGCTGTTCGCGTTCGGCCGCTTTGGCATGGCGCTGCTGGTCGGCGGCGGGTTGTTCCTGCTGCTGAAGTCGGTGGCGGTGCTGAAGCTGCGCTATCTCGACTCGCAGCTGATGCCGTCGGACTTCGTCTATTACGTGCGCAGCAGCCTGCTGGATACGCTGCGCCACTATCCGCACCTGTACACGGTGGGGCTCGCCCTGGGCGTGCTGCTGCCGCCGCTGTTGTATCTGGTATGGCGTTGGGACTGGCGGGTGCTGGAGCGGCCGCCGCCGCGGCGCGGCGCCGGCATGCGCCTCGGCGGCGCCGCGTTGAGCGCGCTGGCGCTGTGGCTGTGCATGCTGCCCGCCGGGCCGTTCGCGCAGGTGCACTCGCGCAACGCCTGGCAGAAGATGTCCGACGATGCGCAGCTGACCAACTTCTTCGTCAACCTGCACGACGCCGACGTGGAGCTGCCGGCGATGGCCGACGACGCGGTGGCCGAGCCGGACTGGGGCGCCACCGCCACCGGTGCGCCCGGCCGCATGCCGCCACCGTACCCGGACATCGTGCAGGTGCTGGAAGAAAGTACGTTCGACCCGTCGGTCTACGACGCCTGCAGCGTGCCGCCGTGCCGGGCTGCGATGTTCCGTGCCGATGCGCGCACCCGCGCGCACGGCATGCTGCGCGTGCATACCTTCGGTGGCGGCACCTGGGTCAGCGAGTTCGCCGCGCTCACCGGCATGCCGCAGGACATCTTCGGCCCCGGCGGCATGTACGCGCCGTACGTGCTGGCGCCGAACGTGCACGATGCGCTGGCGCTGCAGCTGCGCCGGCTTGGCTACCTCACCATCGGCATCTACCCGACCAATGCCGACTTCATCAACGGTCGCAACGCGTACCAGGCCTACGGTTTCGACCACCTGTACGGCGCCGACGAGTTGGGCCTGGAGGAGTGGGAGGAGAGTGACGCGCAGATGTTCGCGGCCGCCAGGCGCATCTACGACAAGGTGAAGAAACCGGGGCAGCCGGTATTCCTGATGATCCTGACGCTGAACCAGCACGGCCCGCACGACCACCAGCCGATGGCGAAGCTGCCGCGGCCGTACCGCAACCTGCTGCGCGGACTGCCGCCCGACACGGCGCTGAACTTCGACACCTATCTCGCGCGCCTGCATGCCTCCGACCTGGCCATGCGTGCGCTGGAGCACAGCTTCCTCGACCGCCCGCAGGCCACCGTGCTGCTGCACTTCGGCGACCACCAGCCGTCGTTCAACGGCCTGATCCGCGACCTGCCGCGCCGGCTGCCGCCCGCGCTGCGGCCCTACCGCGATTACCTCACCTACTACATGCTGAAAAGCAACTTCGCCGGGCCGCCATTGCCGCAATATCCGCTGCTCGACATCGCGTTCCTGCCCAGCATGGTGCTGCAGGCTGCCGGCGTGCCCACCGACGCCTACTTCACCGCGGCCATCGAGCTGCGCGAACGCTGCCACGGCCTGTACGACGACTGCGCCGTGCCGGGCCTGCTCGCGTCCTACCACGCCTGGACCATCGGCCGGCTGCACGTGTACGAGTAGGCGCGCTGGCCGCGGCTGACCGGCAGCGGCAGTTTGCGCCCCGATCGGCCGTGAAGACGCCCAGGCGCGGGGCACGGGCCGCGTACCGGCGGGCCTGACGGCACTGGCAGGTGTCTTGCTTTGCCCGACATATGAACGCGCGCAAGCCGCCACCCCCGGAAAAAGCCGGCGCCAGCCTGGAGCGGCAGATGGCCGACTGCGGCCTGTCGAGCGACGACCGCCGGTTCCTGCGCGACCTGCATGCCGCCGAGAAGCAGCTCAACGAAGCGTTCGAGCAGGCTCAGCAAGGCGGCGCGCTGGAACAGCGGGTGAGCGCGGTGTACCGCCGGATGTACGGCAAGCGGGCGCATCGCAGGGATTGAGGCGTGCCCTGGGAGCGTGGGCGGTAGAAACCAAGCAGGCGAGGCAAAGCCGTTTTGAGCCAGCTTGCGTGACGGTTTGCCGGCCCATAGTGGTTCTATGGGCCAAAAATCGGCGCGGAAGGTGGTCAAAACGGCGCAGCCGCAGCCGCTTGTGTTTCTGCCGCCCACGCTCCTAGGCGCGACCGCGCCGTTGCCACGAAACGTTCGCATGCTCCGGCTAGGATCCCAGGCCATCCGCGTGGACGCCCGCACGGAACAGCCCGGAAGATCCCTATGCCCCGTTTCCCGTTCGCCGCGCGCCCGATTCTGCTGGGCGCCATGCTTTCCGCGCTTGGCGCCTGCGCCAGCCAGCTGCCATCCGTGGCACCCGCCGCCACGTCGTCGATCGCGGTGCCCGCCATCCAGCGCCCGCAGGGCGAGACGCCGTCGTGGTGGTTCCGTAGCGGCGCGGCGCAGGCGGCGCTGGCTTCCGCCCAGGCGAAGGCGGGCGGCCAGCGCGCGAAGAACGTGATCGTGTTCCTCGGCGACGGCATGAGCATCCCCACCATCGCCGCCGCGCACGTGCTGGCCGGGCAGCGCGCGGGCGTGGACGGCGAGAGCTACCGGCTGAGCTTCGAGAAGTTTCCGTTCAGCGCATTGAGCCGCACCTACGAGACCGACCAGCAGACGCCCGACTCGGCGGGCACCATGACCGCGATCATGACGGGGGTGAAGACGCGCGCCGGCTACATCGGCGTGTCGCAGCTGCCGAAGCGGCAGGACTGCGCCGGCAGCCGCGGACAGGAGCTGGTCACCGCGCTGGAGCTGGCCGCCTCCGCCGGCATGGCCACCGGCGCGGTCACCACCACGCGGATCACCCACGCCACCCCGGCCGCCACCTACGGCCACCTGCCCGAGCGCAACTGGGAGGTGGACGCCGACCTCAGCGAGGCGGCGAAGGCCGCCGGCTGCAAGGACTTCGCCGCGCAGCTGATCGATTTCCCGGTCGCCGGCGGCCTCACTGTGGCGATGGGCGGTGGCCGCACCGAGTTCATGCCGGCCGGCGCGGACGATCCGGAATACGCCACCAGCGTGGGCCAGCGCCTCGACGGCCGCGACCTGATCGGCGAATGGACGTCCAGACATCCGGACGGCAAGTACGTGTGGAACGCGGCGCAGCTGAAGGCGCTGGACCTGGCGAAAACGCCGCGCCTGCTCGGCCTGTTCGAGCCCTCGCACCTGAACTACGAGCACGAGCGCGCGCACGACAAGGCCGGCGAGCCCAGCCTGGCCGAGATGACCGCCAGCGCGATCGAGGTGCTGCAGCGCAACCCGAACGGCTTCTTCCTGATGGTCGAGGGGGGCCGCATCGACCACGCGCTGCACGCCGGCAACGCGTACCGCGCGCTGGACGAGACGATCGCCTTCGCCGACGCGGTGCAGGTCGCGCTGCAGCACACCGACCCGGCCGAGACGCTGATCGTGGTCACCGCCGACCACAGCCACACCATGACCTTCGCCGGCTACCCGCGCCGCGGCAATCCGATCCTGGGCAAGGTGACCGGCCACACCGACAGCTACGACGACGAAAGCGCGCCGGGCCTGGCGCGCGACGCCACCGGCCTGCCGTACACCACGCTGGGTTTCGCCAACGGCCCCGGCTACACCGGCGCCAGCGAACGGCAGCCGGAAGGCAGCAAACGCTACCCGCACAACCCGCGCGAGTACGAGGCGATCGGCAAGGGTCGGCCCGACCTGCGCCAGCTCGACACCACCGATCCGGACTACATGCAGGAAGCGGCTGTGCCGCTGAAGGCCGAGACGCACGGCGGCGAGGACGTGGCGATCTTCGCCAGCGGCCCCGGCGCCGCGGCATTCCACGGCGAGCTGGAGCAGAACGTGATCTTCCACGTGATGGTGCAGCACACGCCGCGGCTGCGCGCCGAACTGTGCCGGCTCGGCAGCTGCAACGCCGACAGCGTGCCGGTGGATCGACCGGACTGGCAGCAATGGCTGAAGCTCGGCTCCGCCGCGACCGCCACGGCGCTGTAAAAACCGTTACACATGCGGCCGGCAGAGTCGGCGCCTCGCCCGTGCCGCCGCCGGCGGACGGCTGAGCTACGGCGAAATGTGCACGCCGGCCGGCCTGCGCGCGATCGCGACCCATGCCGACGCGATCGGCCCGAACATCCGCGCGATCATCGCCGCTGGCGAAGGACGGCACGTTAGGTGCGCCGACGCCGCTGGTGCACGACGCCCACGCGGCGAAGCTGGAACTGCATCCCTACACGTTCCGCCCGGAGAACCATTTCCAGGCGAAGAACTTCTGGCAGGGCAGCGATCCGAAGACATTCAACGAGGCGGGCTCGATCACCGAGATCCGCGCCTACCTCGATGCCGGCATCGACGCGTTTTTCACCGACGATCCGGCGATCGGGCGCAAGGCGCCCGACGGGCGCTGAGCGTCAGCCCGCGCGGGTTCGCGTGCACGCGGCGCCGAGTTCGCGCCGACCGTATGGACGTTCATCCGAAAAACTGACATTCGGCTGTAAGGCTCCCTACACAAAGCACGTCCATGCTTGTGCGTACGGTCGCTCAGGGCGGCCATTCTCCCATTCCCCACATTGATGCCGTGGCTCCCCGCGATCGCGGGAGGCTGCGCAGAGGATGCACGCGCATGTCCGTCAGCGAACGCTCTTGCCGCAGAACCGGTCTCGCCCTGGCGCTGTTCGCCGCGCTCAACGGCGTAACGATCGCCGCACCGCTCGACAACGCCACGCCAGCGGCAGGGCCGGATGCCACCGCCGACCAGGCCCGCACGCTGGAATCGGTGTCGGTGATCGGCCAGGGCGAGACGCGCCAGGTGCAGCGTGTCACCGCGAAGGACGTGGCCGTGCTGCCGGCCGGTACTAGCATCCAGAAGGTGTTGAACCGGATGCCTGGCGTGAACGTGCAGTCGAATGATGCGTTCGGCGCGAACGAGGAGTCGCAGACGATCAGCCTGCGCGGCTTCAACACCACCCGCCTGGGCTACACGCTGGACGGCCTGCCGCTCGGCGACAATGCCTACGGCAACTACAACGGCCTCAACATCAGCCGCGCGCTGATCGCCGAGAATTTCGGCGGCGCCGAGCTGGCGCAGGGCATTGGCGGGCTCGGCACGGCATCCACCAGCAACCTCGGCGGTTCGATCCAGTACTACTCGGACGATCCGGCGACGACATTCGGCGGCCGCTTCGGCCAGACCGTCGGCAGCGACAACAATCGCCGCACCTATCTGCGCCTGGATACCGGCGACTGGCACGGCTTCTCGATGTATCTGTCCGGCATCCGCGCCACTGCGGACATGTGGGCACCGCCGAGTTCGCCGACCACGACGAAACAGTTCAACGCGAAGGCGGTGTACCAGTTCGACGGCGGCCGGATCACCGCATTCGCGGATACCTCGCGCACCTCGCAGGCCGATTACGCCTATCTCTCGAAGAGCGGCATGGCACGCGGGCTGGGCTGGGACTGGAACCTGTATGCGCCGGACTGGAAGCGCGCGCTGGCCGCGGCGTACTGTGCACCGGCGTACACCATCAAGGGCGTGAAGGATCCACGCTGCGCGTTTTCCGGCGGCGTCGACAACATCGACGATGCGTATTACCAGAGCCGCGCGCTGCGCAACGACGACCTGTACTACCTCGCCGGCGACTTCTTCCCCAGCGACGGCGTGACCGTGCATGCGCAGGTCTACCACCACGAGGACGCCGGCCAGGGCCACTGGTGGTCGCCGGGGCAGAAGTCGTATCCGGGCACGCCGCAGGAGCTGCCGATCTCGATCCGCAGCACCAACTACACGATCAACCGCACCGGCGGCATCGCCTCGCTGGTCTGGGAGCTGGGTGCGCATCATCTCGAAGGCGGCGTGTGGTACGAGCGGAACAACCACCACGTGGAACGCAATTTCTACTGGATCGGCGGCCCGATCAACGACGACACCTTCCTGGCCAACCCGAACCGCCGCCTGTTCAGCCAGGACTACGTGATCACCACCCGCCAGGCCTATCTGCAGGACAGCTTCAAGCTGTTCGACGACCGGCTCAGTGTGGACGTGGGCGTGAAGAGCCCGCACACCACGATGAGCGCGGGCGAGACGGTCGGTGTGGCGGTCGAGGCGCCGGTGGCGAACGGTGCGCTGAAGGCGGGCAAGTCGCTGCTGCCGCAGCTCGGCCTCGGCTACAAGCTGGCCGCCGGGCAGGAAGTGTTCCTTTCGTATGCGAAGAACATCGCCGCCTTCCAGGGCGGTGGCGCCGGCGGCCCGCTGCAGGTGACGCAGGCCTCGTTCGACGCCAGCCGCGGCAACCTCAAGCCCGAGCAGTCGCGTACGATCGAGGGCGGCTATCGCATCACCCAGCAGGCGTTCGAGGCCTCCGTCGCGCTGTACGACGTGAAGTTCGACAACCGCCTGCTCTCGCTCAACCCGTGTTCGAGCATCCAGCAGGGCACCACCCCGGCCTGCACCACGCGCTTCTACAACGTCGGCGGCGTGAGCAGCCACGGTGCTGAGCTCACCTTCATCTGGAAACCGTTCGATCACGTCCAGTGGTACAACTCGGCCTCGTTCAACCGCTCCACCTACGACAACAACTACACGCAGAACGGTGCGCTGGTGCCTACCCGCGGCAAGATCACCGTCGATACGCCGCAGAAGATGCTGGCCAGCGAGATCAGCTGGCACGACGGCCCGTGGAACCTGAGCCTGCGCGGCAAGTACACCGGCCGCCGCTACTACACGTATACCAACGACCAGGGCTTCGGCGGCTATACCGCGTTCGACTTCGGCGCCGGCTACGACTTCGGCCCGGCCTGGTTCGCGAAGGACGTGCGGCTGTCGCTCAACGTCACCAACCTGACGGACCGCCGCTACGAGTCGAACCTCAGCGCGTTCGCCAATGGCGATCCGACGGGTCGCCGGCTGGCGTTCCATGCCAGCGCGCCGCGGCAGGGCTTTCTCACGCTGAACGTGAAGTTCTGATGCGCAGCAGCCTACATGCTGGCCTGGCGTTGTTCTCCAGCGCCTGCATCCAGGGGTTGCTGTCCGATCTGCTGTCCCGGCAGGCGCAAGGCTGCGCCTGCCTGACGACCCCTCCGCCACCGGAATCCGCACCCACTCCCGCTCCGTCATGGAACGTGGGCATGCAGGAAGGAATGCATCCATGAAAGTCTTATGCTGGCTCGTCTCCCTGCTGGTGGCCGGAACGCTGGCTATGCCTCTCGCCGTGCACGCGAATGAAAAACCGCTGGCCACGAAGGTGCTGGTGATCGGCCACCGCGGCGCCAGCGCGCTGCGGCCGGAGCACACGCTGGCCTCCTACGGCAAGGCGATCGCCGACGGCGCCGACTTCATCGAACCGGACCTGGTGATGACGAAGGACGGCGTGCCGGTGGCGCGCCACGAGAACGAGATCGGCGGTACCACCGATGTCGCCAGCCATACAGAGTTCGCCGCGCGCAAGACCACCAAGACGGTCGATGGCCAGGCTGTCACCGGCTGGTTCACCGAGGACTTCACGCTGGCCGAGCTGAAGACGCTGCGCGCACGCGAGCGCCTGCCGGAGCTGCGCAGCACGCAGTACGACGGCGCGTTCCAGATCCCGACACTGGACGAGATCATCGATTTCGTCGCCACCGAGTCGGCGACGCGGGGGCGGCTAATCGGCATCATCCCGGAGATCAAGCACGGCACCTATTTCCAGCGCGCCGGCCTGCCGCTGGAGGACCGCGTGCTGGCGATCCTCGCCGCACACGCGTACACCCGCACGGCGCCGGTGGAGATCCAGTCGTTCGAGATCGCCAACCTCAGGTATCTGCGCGGCAAGCTCGGCAACGGTCACCGCAACATCCGCCTGCTGCAGCTGATCGACGACGCCGACCAGCGGCCGTACGACGTGGTTGCCGCCGGCGGGCGGCTGACCTACGGCGAAATGTGCACGCCGGCCGGCCTGCGCGCGATCGCGACCTATGCCGATGCGATCGGTCCGAACATCCGCGCGATCATCCCGCTGGCGAAGGACGGTACGCTCGGCCGACCGACGCCGCTGGTGCACGACGCCCACGCGGCGAAGCTGGAGCTGCATCCCTACACGTTCCGTCCGGAGAACCAGTTTCAGGCGAGAAACTTCTGGCAGGGCAGCGATCCGAAGGCGTTCAACGCGGCCGGCTCGATCGCCGAGATCCGCGCCTATCTCGATGCCGGTATCGATGCGTTCTTCACCGACGATCCGGCACTCGGCCGCAAGGCGCTCGACGCCCGTTGAGCGAACCCGCCGCGGCGCTGTCATGCGGATGCAGTGGTGCGGGCCGAGCATGCATGGCTCCTTCGCCGCCTTCTGGAACCTGCATGCGCCGTCTGCTGTTTGCGTTGTCCTTCGTGCTGCTCGCCTGGCTGCCCGCCATGCGCGCGGTGGCGGCACCACTGCTGCTGATCTCGATCGACGGCCTGCGCCCGATCGACGTGCTGCAGGCGCACCAGCGCGGACTCGAGCTGCCGAATCTCGGAGCGTTCCTGCAGCGCGGCGCCCATGCCGAAGGCGTGCGCGGCGTGCTGCCCACGCTGACCTATCCCAGCCACACCACCTTGATCACCGGCGTGTCGCCGAATCAGCATGGCATCGGCGGCAATCTCACCTTCGACCCCATCAACAAGAATCAGCAGGGTTGGTACTGGTACGCCAGCGACATCCGCGTAGCGACGTTGTGGGATGCCGCTCACGCCGCAGGCCTGACCACCGCGAACGTGCACTGGCCGGTGAGCGTGGGTGCGCCGGTGGACTGGAACCTGCCGCAGATCTGGCGCACCGGCACGGCCGATGACCGCAAGTTGCTGGGTGCGCTGGCCACGCCCGGCCTGCTGCCGGCGATGGAGCAGGAGCTCGGTCCCTATGCCGACGGCATCGACGAGAGTGTGGCTGGCGACGAGACGCGCACGCGCTTCGCGGTGAAGTTGCTGGAAACGCACAAGCCGGATTTCATGACGGTGTATCTGGCGGCGCTCGATCACGAACAGCACGCCAGCGGGCCGGACACGCCGGCGTCGCGGGCGGTGCTGGAACGCATCGACGGCCTGATCGGCGAACTGGTGGCCGCGGCGCAACAGGTGCATCCCGATGGCGTGGTGGCGGTGGTCTCCGATCACGGATTCCTGCCCGTGCAGCAGGACGTGAATCTGTACCAGCCCTTCATCGAGGCGGGCCTGGCCACGTTCAAGAATGGTGCGGTGACGGACTGGCAGGCCATGCCATGGAATGACGGTGGCAGTGCGGCGATCGTGCTGCACGATCCCGCCGACGCGAGCGTCAGGGCACGGGTGGCGGCGCTGCTCGACCAGCTGCGGCACGACCCCGCATATGGCATCGATCACGTGCTTGGGCATCCGCAGCTGGTTGCGCAGGGCGGCACCGCGCAAGCCGAATGGTTCGTGCTGTTCAAACCGGGCTACAAGATGGCGAGCACGCCGGAGACGCCGCTGCCTGCCGCCAGTCATTATCGCGGCATGCATGGTTACGACCCGGCGCTGCCGCAGATGCGCTCGACCTTCCTGCTGGCCGGCAAGGACGTGCCTGCGGGCAGGAACCTCGGCGAGATCGACATGCGCGACATCGCGCCGACGCTGGCGCGCCTGCTGGGCGCACGTCTGCCCCAGGCGCAGGGCAAGGCACTGCCGGTCGCCACGCGCTGATGCGATTCCGGTTGCCTTGAAGCGCCCGTTTTGTGTCGTTTCAAACGGCCATCCAAATGACGAATGACATGTCGTCGTAAGACGGGCTTCATGAAGTGCGTTCACGCTTGCATGGACTGCCGCCTGGGTGGGATGCGGGCGGTTTCCTCAACGACGATGTCGTGGCGCTCCGCGCAGGCGGACTGCTGCGCGAAGGATATTCACGCATGTCCGTACCAATGATCTCGACCCGCAAGACCAGTCTCGTGCTGGCACTGCTTGCGGTGCTGCATGGCGGTGCCGCATGGGCCACCAGTGCGGATGCGCCGGCGCCGGCCGCCGCCACCCCGGCCGCGACGGCGGGGGCGGCGGAATCAGACAGCACCAGGACGCTGGAGGCCGTCTCGGTGATTGGCCAGGGCGAGTCGCGCCAGGTGCAGCGCATCACCGTGCAGGACGTGAAGGTGCTGCCGCCGGGGTCCAGCCCGCTGAAGGTGCTGGCGAAGTTGCCCGGCGTGCATTTCGAGTCGGCCGATTCGTTCGGCAACTACGAGTGGTCCACCCGCATCAGCCTGCGCGGCTTCAACCAGACCCGGCTTGGCTTCACGCTGGATGGCATCCCGCTCGGCGACATGAGCTACGGCAACAACAACGGCCTGCACATCAGTCGCGCGCTGATCGCCGAGAACCTCGGCGGCGCCGAACTGGCCGCCGGCATCGGCGCGCTGGGCACCGCCTCCACCGGCAACCTCGGCGGCACCGTACAGTTCTACTCGGCCGACCCGTCCAGCACCTACGGCGTGACGCTGGCGCAGAGCGCCGGCAGCGACAGCGCGCTGCGCACCTACGCGCGGCTGGACACCGGCGACCACAACGGCTTCGCGATGTACCTGTCCGGCGCCTACGCCGACAGCGACAAGTGGAAGGGCAAGGGTGCGCAGAAGCAGCAGCAGTTCAACGGCAAGGCGGTGTACGACTTCGGCGACAACCACGTCGCCGCGATGCTGAACACCTCCAGCCGCAACGAGACCGACTACCAGGACCTGTCGCTGGACATGCAGAAGCGGCTGGGCTGGAACTGGGACAACTATGCGCCGGACTGGCAGCGCGCGGTGAACGCGGCGAAGGGCATCTTCACCGGCGGCGTCAACAACATGGACGATGCGTACTACGCCGGCCGCGGCCTGCGCGACGACAGCCTGGCCGGCCTGTTCGGCGACTTCGGCCTGGCCGAGGGCGTGCGCCTGAAGGCCACCGGCTACTACCACAGCAACCGCGGTCAGGGTCACTGGTTCACGCCGTACCAGACCTCGTTCGCCGGCACGCCGCAGGAGACGCCGATCGCGATCCGCACCACCGAGTACGGCATCGATCGCTGGGGCACGATCGCCTCGCTGGGCTGGGACCTCGGCAACCACCACCTCGAAGGCGGCTTCTGGTACGAGAACAGCCACCACACGGTGCAGCGCAACTTCTACTTCATCGCCGGCCCGGTGGACGACCAGTACTTCCTGCACAACCCGAGCATCCGCAAGTTCTACCAGCGCTACGAAACCGAGACGCACCAGCTCTACCTGCAGGACACCATCAGCCTGCTCGACGGCAGGCTGCACCTCGACGTCGGCGTCAAGAGCCCGCAGACGCGCACCCGCACGCACGCCGTGGTGGGCAGCTACGCGAACGGCGAGCTGACCGCGGACAAGTCGCTGCTGCCGCAGCTCGGCGCCAGCTACAAGCTGGACGGCCAGAACGAACTGTTCGCCTCCTACGCGCAGAACATCGCCGCGTTCCAGGCCGGCATCAGCGGCCCGTTCGCCACCACCCAGGCCGCGTTCGACGTGATCCGCGGCAAGCTCAGGCCGGAGGAGTCGCGCACCGTCGAGGCCGGCGTGCGCCATGCCGAGGAACTGTTCGAAGGCTCGCTGGCGCTGTACGACGTGAAGTTCGACCACCGCCTGCTGGCGATCCAGCAGTGCTCGTCCGGCATCCAGGGTTGCCCGTCGGCGTACGCCAACGTCGGCTCGGTGACCAGCCGCGGCGCCGAGCTGACCTTCATCCTGAAGCCGACCAGCGAGCTGCGCTGGTACAACGCGCTGTCGTACAACCGCTCGCGCTACGACAGCGACTACCTCAACGGCACCACCGTGGTGGCGACCCGGGGCAAGACCGTGGTCGACAGCCCGAAGCAGCTGTTCTCCTCGGAGATCGCCTGGACGCCGGGCGCGTGGGACCTGCGCCTGTCCGCCAATTACACCGGCAAGCGCTACTACACCTACGTCAACGACGGGGCAGTACCGTCGTACTGGCTGTTCAACGCCGCCGCGGCGTACGACTTCGGCAAGCTCGGCGTGGCCGAGGACCTGAAGCTGGCGCTCAACGTCACCAACCTCGCCGGCAAGCACTACTACGGCACGATCGGTTCCAACGGCTTCACCGCGACGGACCCGACCGGCGAGTACGCCACCCTGCAGGTGGGCGCGCCACGCGCGGCGATGCTGACCGCCACCGTGCGCTTCTGACCGGCCGCCGCTGACGCCGGGCGCCACCGTCGCCACGACGGCGGCGCCTTGGCTATGATCGGCCGGGTATCCTCCACGGTGCCCTGCATGGTCGCGATGGTCTTCCGTTCTCCGTTGCCCGCCGGCGTACGCCGGCTCGCGTTCGCCACCGCGGCTACGGCGACTGCGGCCATCGTCGGCGCGCTGCTGGCGGCGGGCGAGGCGGGCCACGGCTGGCTGTGGCTGCACTGGATCGCCAAGCCGCTGGCCACCGCGCTGATCTTCCTGCTGGCCTGGCAGGCGCGGCCGTCGCCGTCGCCGCGCTATCGACGCTGGATACTCTCCGGCATCGCCGCCTCGCTGGCGGGCGACGTACTGCTGATGCTGCCGGGCGACCTGTTCGTGCCGGGGCTGGTGGCGTTCCTCGTTGCCCACGCCTGCTTCATCGCGGCGTTCCTCGCCGACAGCCGCTTCGCCGCGCCGGCGTGGCCGCTGGCGGCGTGCCTGGCGTATGGCGCGGCGAACCTCGCGCTGCTGTGGAGCGCGATCGGCGCGTCGCTGCGCGTGCCGGTGATCGTCTACGTGGCGGTGCTGGCCACGATGGGCGGACAGGCATGGGCGCGGGCGCGGACGAGACGTAGCGATGCGGCTGCGCAACTGGCGGCGCGCGGCGCGCTGGTGTTCATACTGAGCGACAGCGTGCTGGCCTGGGGCCGCTTCCGCGGCCCCGTGCCGCTGGCCAGCCTGTGGGTGCTGGCGGCGTATTATCTGGCATTGTGGTGGATCGCCCGCTCGGTGCAGGGCGTACCGGTCGAACACGAGGCGGCATGAACACGCAGGAACTCATCATCACCTGGGCCACCCCGGTGTTCTTCCTGCTGATCGGCATCGAATTGCTGGTGGCGAAGCTGCGCGGACGCGACGCCTACGCCAGCAACGACGCGATCAACAGCATCGGGCTGGGGGTGATCTCGCAGCTGGTCGGCGTGTTCAGCAAGCTGCTGACGATCGGCATCTACGCGTGGTGCGTCGAGCACCTGGCACTGTTCACGTTGCCTGAAAACAGCCTGGGGGTCTGGATCGGCGCGTTGCTGCTGTACGACTTCTGCTACTACTGGCTGCACCGCATGGGCCACCAGGTGAACATCCTGTGGGCCGCCCACGTGGTGCACCACCAGAGCGAGCGCTACAACCTGTCCACCGCGCTGCGCCAGACCGGCAGCGGCGCGCTGCTGGGCTGGCTGTTCTACCTGCCGCTGGCGCTGCTCGGCGTGCCGCTGAAGGTATTCGTGGTGGTGGCGCTGATCGACTTGTTGTACCAGTTCTGGGTGCACACCGAGCAGATCGGCCGGCTCGGCTGGTTCGACCGCGTGTTCTGCTCGCCGTCCAACCATCGCGCCCACCACGCAGTGAACGACCGCTACCTCGACCGCAACTACGGCGGCATCCTGATCGTGTGGGACCGCCTGTTCGGCAGCTTCGTCGAGGAAGACGCCAACGACCCGCCGGTATACGGCACGCGCTCGCCGCTGCGCAGCTGGAATCCGCTGTGGGCGAACGCCGAGGTGTATTGGAAGACCGCGCAGGACGCATGGCGCGCGCGGCGCTGGCGCGACAAGCTGCTGGTGTGGCTGAAGCCGCCGGGCTGGCGTCCCGCCGACGTGGCGGCGCGCTACCCGAGGCCGGACTTCGTGATGCCCGGCGAACGCTTCGACCCGCCGCTGTCGCGGCCACTGAAGCTTTACGTGCTGGCGCAGTTCGCACTGCTGCTGGGCATGACCACGCAGTTCCTCGGCATGGCCGGTGCGGCCAGCCTGCCGACGCTGCTGCTTTACGCGCTCTACCTGGTCGCCAGCCTGTGCGTGATCGGTGCGCTGATGGAGGGCCGTCGTTGGGCGTGGTGGGCGGAAGGCATCCGCGTGCTGGCGACCGCCACGGTGCCACTGCTCAGCGGGCGCTGGTTCGGGCTTGCCCATCTGGATGGCCATGTCGCGCTGGCGATCGCGGTGGTGTTCGGGCTCAGTGCGGTGGCCTTGCCGTGGCTGGGTGGCATGCGCCGGCCGTCTTCGTTGCGTCACGACGTCGCGACGGGCTGACGCCAGTCTTCGATCGGGATCAGGAGCCCCCTCGGTCCCGCGGGCAGCTCCCCCGCGAGTGGGGGAGCTGCAGAGGATGGGTCAGAACTTCACGCGGGCTTCCACGCCCCACATCCTTGGTGGGGTGACGTAGGCGTACGGCGTACCCAGCACCGACTGCGAGATCGTGCCCAGCCCGCTGACGTACCGCTTGTCGAACAGGTTCTGCACGTACGCGCCGAGGCCCCAGCGACCGTTCGCCGCGTTCCAGTCGACGCGCAGGTCAGTGCGCTGCTGCGGCTGGCCCAGATCGAAGTTGGTCGGCAACGCGCACTTGCCCTGGTAGACCGAGGCGTCGTTGCAGCGCATGCGGCCACGGTAGCCGTAGTTGGCGTGGAAGCTCAGGTCGCCACCGGCGACGCCGTGCAAGGTGTAGTCACCGCTGAGGCTGTAGGAGAACTTCGGTTCGTCCACCGGCTGTCCGGAGACGTCCAGATAGAGCGCATTGCCCTGGGCGTCGAGTCCGGCCGGCACGCGCGCGGTGGAGTATTTCGAATCGATGTAGCTGCCGTTGAAGCCCAGCCGCAGGTCGTCCACCGGTATCCATTGCACCTGCAGGTCCACGCCGGTGGCGTCCTGGCTGGTATTGCTGACCTGATAGGTCGGCACGCCGAGGCCGTCGGTGGAGGGCACCACCACCAGGGTCTGCTTGTCGGTGTAGCGGTAGTGGTAGACCGAGGCATTCAGCAGCAGGTGCTGGTCGGGGAAGGTGCTCTTGATGCCGAGCTCGGCATTCCAGACTTTCTCCGGCGCGAACTGCGATCCGGGCTCGGTGCCGTTGTAGCCGCCGGCCTTGTAGCCCCTGGCGAGTGACACGTAACCCATCGTGTGCGGCGTGAACTTGTAGTCGGCGACCAGGCGCGGGCTCAGGTCGTTCCAGCTTTTGTCCTTGCTGACCAGTTGTCCCACCGCATTGGGGAAGATCTGGTTCCGGGTGAGGATGGCGCGCAGGGCATCGGTACTGAGCGCACCACCGGTGAGCAGCGGCGCGAGAGCCAGAATGCCGGCGGCGTCGAGCTGGCTGACCGTCGCATCGAGCTGCGGCGCGTAGCGGACCGGCGTGTACCAGTCGAAATATTTGCGGTCATGGGTATAACGCAGGCCGGTGGTGATGTTGAGCTTGTCGGTGACATGCCAGATCGCATCACCGTAGATGGCGCGGGAGTTGAAGTGGCCGTTGTTGCTGATCGTCTCGGTCCACGGGTCGCCGAGCAGCCGGTAGGGCAGGCCGAACGCCTGCAGCAGCGAGTCGAAGTAGTGGAACAGCGTGCCGTCCGGGGTGAAGTTGGCGCCGAGTCCGCTGTTGATCGCCAGCGTGTCGTAGGTGTCGGTGTTGACCGTGGCCAGGCTGGTCTGTTTGGCGCGCTCCATGTAATAGCTGGCGCCGGTGACCCAGTCGACCAGCTCGTTGCTGCCGTTGAGCTTGAACTCCTGGTACAGCGTGCGCCCCTCGCTGATCACGCCGGTGTCGAGGTGGGTGGTGATGTGGTTGGTGCCGTCGCCGTCCTCGACATGCGAGATGTTGTAGGCGGCGTAGTTGGTGGTCGAGGTGAAGCTGCCCCAGTCGAAGCCGTAGTCGAAAGCCAGGGTCCAGCCGTTGTACTGGCGTCGTTCGCGGCCGCCGTTGCTGTCGTTGAAGAACGGTGCGTGGCGCGGGTCGTAGTAGCTCGACGGATCGGCCGGGAACGGCGCGCGCTGATACAGGTTGGTGGGCGACAGCGGGATCAGGCCCACGTCCATGCGCGAGGGCTGCTTCAGACGATCGTGGTCCCATGACAGATGCACGGTGCTGTCGGGCGTGACCTGCCAGCGCGCCACCATGCGTGCGCCCCATTCGTCGTCCTTGCCGTAGTGCTGGCCGGTGACGGCATCCTTGAGGTAGCCATGGCTCTGGTTGTCCAGGAAGCTCATCCGCACGGCCAGGTCCTGGTTCACCGGCATGTTGAGCAGGGCATCGCCGTAGCGCCTGCCGTACTCGCCGTAGCGGACGCGCGCGTTGCCTTCGAGCTTGTCGGTGGGTTCGTTGGTGACGATCGAGATCGCGCCAGCGGCAGTGTTGCGGCCGAACAGGGTGCCCTGCGGGCCCTTCAGCACCTCGACCCGGGCCACGTCGTTGAGCGCCATCAGCGCGCCGCCGGAGCGCGTCTGGTAGACGCCATTGACGTAGACGCCCACGGCCGAGTCGGTGCCGATGCCGAAGTCGTTGGTCTCGATGCCGCGCATCCGGTAGGTCGGCTGGGTCGGGTCGCTGCCATCGACCACCACGCCGGGCACGAACAGGTTGGTCTGGCTGAGGTCGGTGGCGGCGATGATGTCGAGTTGCCTGGCGGTGACGATGTTCATCGCGATCGGCACGTCCTGCACTTCCTGCGTGCGGCTCTGCGCGGTCACCGTGATCTTGCCCAGTTCGGTGGCGTTGGCGGCGGAGCGGGCCGGCGCCGGCGGTTGGCCGGTGTCCTGCGCGGAAGCGGTGGATGAAACGCCGAGCGTGCCGGCAAGCAGCGCACCGGCGATGCCGGCAGCCAGTCGATGGGTGCGGATGAGCATGGATGTATTCCCCTGGTCATGGTCGTGTCCAGCGCCGCCCGCTTGTCGGACGGGTCGTGGATACGTGGACGTATGTTCGCCCGCCTCGCGCGCGGGTGTACAGGTGCGGCGCAACATGCGTACGCGCCAACACGGCAGCAGGTATTCGTTATGATCGCCGCTTGTTTGACTCAGGGGCAGGCGATGGGATTCCTCGGCAAGCTGGTGCGCCACAAGACGGTCGAGCAACTGCAGGCGGAGGCCGGCACGCGCGGCGACTTCCGCCGCGTGCTGGGCCTGTGGCAGCTCACCGCGATCGGCATCGGCGGCATCATCGGCGTCGGCATCTTCGTGCTGGCCGGCCAGCAGGCGGCGATGAACGCCGGCCCGGCGGTGGCGCTCAGCTTCCTCATTGCCGGCGTCGGCAGTGCGTGTGCGGCGCTGTGCTACGCCGAGTTCGCCGGGCTGATCCCGGTCACCGGCAGCGCCTATACCTACGGCTACGCGGTGCTCGGCGAGCTCGCCGCGTGGATCATCGGCTGGGACCTGCTGCTGGAATACGCGCTGGTGGTCGCGGTGGTGGCGATCGGCTGGTCCGGCTACGTGCAGGTGCTCTTGGCCTCGGCCGACGTGCACCTGCCGGAGTGGGCGCAGCAGAGCATGAGCGCACAGACCATGCAGTACTACCTGCAGCAGCTGTTCGGCCTGCACGGTTCGACGGCGATTGCCGGGCCCAGCGACGGCCATCGCTTCAACGTGATCGCTGCCGGCGTGTCGCTGGCGGTCGCCGTGCTGCTGACCGTGCGCACCGAGTGGGGCGCGCGCTTCAACACCGCGGTGGTGGCGATCAAGGTGATCGGCGTGCTGCTGGTGGTCGGCGTGGGCGTGTTCTACATCGACACGGCGAACTGGCACCCGTTCGTGCCGCCGCGGGTGGTCGATGCCGCCACCGGCGTCGGCCGCTTCGGCTGGCAAGGTGTGCTGACCGGCGCCAGCGTGGTGTTCTTCGCGGTGTTCGGCTACGACACGCTGACCACCGCGGCGGAGGAGTCGCGCAACCCGCAGCGCGACCTGCCGCGCGCGGTGCTGCTGTCGCTGGCGATCGCGATGGTGCTGTACCTGGCGGTGTCGCTGGTGCTCACCGGCATCGCCCACTACAGCACGCTCGGCGGCGAGGCCTCGGTGTCCGACGCGTTCGAGCAGATCGGCCTGCACTGGCTCAGCGTGACCATCGCGGCGGCCGCGGTGATCGGCGTCACCAGCGTGCTGTTCGCGTTCATGCTGGGCGCGGCGCGGATCTGGTTCGCGCTGGCCCGCGACGGCCTGCTGCCGGGCTGGTTCGCCAGGGTCAGCCCGCGCTTCGGCACGCCGGCACGGCCGACCCTGATCCTGGGCGCGTTCACCGCGCTGGTGGCCGGGCTGCTGCCGATCGGCGAGGTGGCCGAGCTGGTCAACATCGGCACGCTCAGCGCCTTCATCGTCATCTGCGCCTCGATCATGCTGCTGCGCGTGCGTCGGCCCGACCTGCGCCGCAATTTCCGTACGCCGGCGGTGTGGTTCACCGCGCCGCTGGGCATCGTGTTCTCCGCCGTACTGATCTACGGCCTGCCGCAGAAAACCTACGAGCGTTTCATCTGGTGGATGGCGCTGGGTTGCCTGATCTATTTCGCCTACGGCATCCGGCACAGCAAGCTAGCGCAGCGCGGGCGGACATAACGCCAGCGGCTTTCAGCAGTCGTCGGGGCTGCACACCACGCGGTCGCGCCCGGCGTTCTTGGCCTGGCGCATGGCCTGGTCGGCGCGCGCCAGCAGGGTCTGGATGTCGTCGCGGCAGCGCGGCGAACAGGCGACGCCGATGCTGGTGGTGAGCGGGCCGTCGGGGCGCTGGATCTCGTGCATCGACTGGCGCAGCTGCTCGGCGCGCCGGCACCCCTGTTCCAGGCTGTTGCCGGGCAGCAGCATGGCGAACTCCTCGCCGCCGATGCGACCGATCAGGTCGCCCGCGCGGGTCTGCCCACGCAGCGTCGCGGCCAGCGCGACCAGCGCCGCGTCGCCAGCGGCGTGGCCGTACTGGTCGTTGAGCTGCTTGAAGCGGTCGGCATCGACGAACAGCATGCAGGCCGGCTGCCGTTGCCGGTGCAACTCGGCCAGCGCGGAGCGCGTCAGCTCCAGGAAGCGGTTGCGCACCAGCAGGCCGGTGAGGCCGTCGGTGTTGGCCTGCTCGCGCAGCTGGCGTTCCAGGCGGAACTGCTCGAACAAGGTGCGCGCCATGAATGCGCGCAGCACCGTCGACAGCACGATCGCGATCGCCATGTAGACCAGGTACTGGAATACCAGCGCACTGTCGATGTTGCCGGACAGCAGCATCGGCAGCGGCCCCAGCGCGCACAGCAGCATGGCGGCGATGAAGTCCCAGCGGCCCAGCCAGATCACCGAGGACGCCACCGGCAGCAGCAGCCCGGGCAGCACCACCGACTGCCGGTGCAGGTCGTCCGCGCCGTTGAGGTTGATGCCGATCTCCAGCAGCGCGACGCACAGCAGGGTCAGCGTGCTGAGCAGGCCGGGCTGGCGCACCCGCCGCGTCGAGGCGGCAATCAGCAGCAGCGGCGGCAGCGGAGCAAGGCGCAGCCACAGCGGCAACGGCGAAGGGTGCACCAGGGTGCCGGCGATCACCGCCACCAGGTAGGCCAGCGTGCCCACCAGCATCAGGGCATGGATCATCGGCCCCATCTGCTGCGCCAGATAACGGCTGTACTCGCGACGTTGCCCGTCGTCGCGGACCTGTCGCAGATGCTTGAACAAGGCGTACATGCGGGTTCTGCCGGAAGGGAGGCCGGGAGCCTTTGCCCCAGACCGAGCAAGATGGATGCCAGGCCGCGGCCTGCGGTCGCTGCGGATTCATGCGCGGCTAAGTTCGTGACCTTCGGCAGGGGTGAAGCCCGCCGCCGCCGGTCTAGCATCGACCGCTCGCATGCCTGCCGCGGCAGCTTCTGGGCCCGTCCGGGCGGCCTCCCGCCGCCGGTCCGGCGCGCGCCTTTTTTCACCGGAGACCACCTTGAAAGCCACCCGCCTCGCCCTCGCCCTCGCCGCCACCGCTCTCGGCCTGGCCAGTTTCGCCGCCCTTGCCGATGTCCCGGCGCCGCAGGATGTGCCCTACCAGGGCACCTTGAAGATCAAGCTGGACGCCACCGACGTGGCGCGCCGGATCTTCCGCGTGCACGAGACGATTCCGGCGCAGCCGGGGCCGTTGACCCTGCTGTACCCGCAGTGGCTGCCGGGGCACCACTCGCCCAGCGGCCCGATCGACAAGCTGGCCGGCCTGGTGGTGACCGCCAACGGCAAGACCCTGCCGTGGAAGCGCGACACCCTGAACGTCTACGCCTTCCACGTCGAGGTGCCCGCGGGCGCCAGCAGCGTCGAGGTGTCGTTCCAGTTCCTGTCGCCGCAGAACACCCGCCAGGGCCGCGTGGTGATGACGCCGGAAATGCTGAACCTGCAGTGGAACGCCAACACGGTGTATCCGGCCGGCTATTTCAGCAAGCGCATCATGACTGAGGCCAGCGTGACCTTCCCCGCCGGCTGGCAGTTCGGCAGCGCGCTGGAAGTGGCCTCGCGCGACGGCGACACGGTGCACTTCAAGCCGCTCGCGTACAACGAGCTGGTCGACTCGCCGATCTACGCCGGCAAGTATTTCAAGCGCGTCGACCTGGACCCGGGCGCGAAGGCGCCGGTGCACCTCGACATCGTGGCCGACGCGCCCAAGTACCTGGAGATCACCCCGCAGCAGCTGAAGCTGCACCAGAACCTGGTGCAGCAGATGTACAAGCTGTACGGCGCGCACCACTACGACCACTACGACTTCCTGCTTTCGCTCAGCGACAAGATGAGCGGCAACGGCCTGGAGCACCACCGCTCCAGCGAGAACGGCGTGAGCACGGGCTACTTCACCGAGTGGGACAAGAACGCACTGAGCCGCGACCTGCTGCCGCACGAGTTCAACCATTCGTGGGACGGCAAGTACCGCCGCGGCGCCGACCTCACCACGCCGAACTTCAACGTGCCGATGGAAGACTCTCTGCTGTGGGTGTACGAGGGCCAGACCCAGTTCTGGGGCCAGGTGATGGCGGCGCGCTCGGGCCTGTGGAGCGGCGAGCAGACGCGCGACATGCTCGCCTTCGTCGCCGCCACCTACGACCGCGGTCGGCCCGGCCTGGCCAGCTGGCGCAACGTGCAGGACACCACCAATGACCCGATCATCGCCCAGCGCGCGCCGCTGCCGTACCGCAACTACCAGGCCAGCGAGGACTACTACTCGGCCGGCCAGATGATCTGGCTCGACGTCGACGCCAAGCTGCGCGAGCTGAGCCGCGGCAAGCATTCCATCGACGATTTCGGCAAGGTGTTCTTCGGCATGGGCAACGGCCAGTGGAACGTCAACACCTACACCTTCGAGGACGTGGTGAAGACGCTCGACCAGTTCCAGCCGTTCGACTGGGCCAGCTACCTGCGCACGCGCCTGGACGGCCACGGCCCGCTGACCGGCGGCATCGCGGCGCACGGCTGGAAGCTGGTCTACACCGACCAGCCGTCCGCCGCGGTGAAGGCGATCGAGGCACGCCGGCACTCCGCCGACCTCACCTACTCGCTCGGCCTCTCGATCGGCAAGGGCGGCGACATCGCCGACGTGCTGTGGGACGGCCCCGCGTTCAAGGCCGGCATCTCGCCGGGCATGACCTTGGTCGCGGTCAACAGCCGTGACTACGACGCCGACGCGCTGAAGGACGCCGTCACCGCCGCGGCCAAGGACAAGAGCCAGCCGGTCGAGCTGCTGGTGAAGAACTTCGACCAATACCAGACCGTGCGCATCGACTACCACGATGGCCTGAAGTATCCGCATCTGGTCCGCGACAACAGCAAGCCCGACACCCTGGGCGAGCTGCTCAAGGCACGCTGAGGCCGCCGCTCCCGCCCCGTTCCGCGCGGGCGGGCGGGAGCCATCCACCGCCATCGGCAACTCCGCTATACTGCGCTCCCCGCGGCAGCGGCCTCCGGCCTGCCTGCCGCGCGGCCTTACATGCGCCCGTAGCTCAGCTGGATAGAGTACTGCCCTCCGAAGGCAGGGGTCGTGGGTTCGAATCCCGCCGGGCGCACCATTCCAGAATCCACCGCAGCCGGCCTTGTCCCGCGAGACCTCGGGAGATCCGGCAATGGTTTGCTGCCTAACACGTTCGATCCGGAAATAACAGTCCGGTGAGTGCCTTTATCTTGGCTTAGATCTACATTAATGTGATCCAAGTCACAAAATAGTTACATGGCGATCGGCCATGCCTTCCATGGGAACAGGGGCCCATGTCCCGAGCGCATGCAATTTCCTGCCGCGTGCAGGACCCACGTTGTTGTCCACGCCCCGGCCTCGGGCCGGCACGCCGTGGCCGCGCCCCGCGTGGCCAGCCGGGTCGCGAGCTGCCGCGCCGCTGCCTCTGTTGGTGGAACGAATTGTGCATGGATCGGGCATGGGCTGGGCCACGTGCCGCAAAAGCGACCAAAGGGGACCGTGATGGACAATCCTGTCAATGAGGCGACACTGCTGATCGTGGCGTATTGGGTGGCGGTGCTCACCCTGGTGCTCGCCTTCAGCCTGTTGTCGGTCATTGTTTTCCTGCGTGCGCGTTCGCGCCGGCGCGAGCGGCGCGACCGGCATGCGCGGCTGCACTGGTCGCAGCTGATGCAGCGCATGCTGGCGGGCGAAGAGCTGCAGTTGCGCCCGCTGGGGCAGGATGAAGTCGCCGGCTTCATCGAAACCTGGAACGCGACCCACGAATCGCTGTCCCGCGCGGAGTCGGCGCGATTGCTGCCGCTGGGGCAGCGCGTGGGCCTGGCGGATGCGGCGCGACGCATGCTGCGAGGCAACTACCACGATCGCGCGATGGCCATCATCGCGTTGGGGCACCTGCGTGAGCAGGACATGTTCGACGAGCTGGTGCCGTTCCTCAACGACCACAGCCCGATCGTCTCGCTGTGCGCGGCGCATGCGCTGGGACAGGTGGATCCGCCCCGGGCGATGGCGATATTCGTGCCGATGATCCTGAAGCGCGACGACTGGATGCCGGGCAGCGTGGCACGCATTCTGGCCCGGAACGAGGACGGCAGCGCGGCACGCGAACTCGACAGCGCCTTGCTGCATGCCAATACCAGCACCATGGCGAAGCTGGTGCGGTTCCTGGCCGAGATCGATTCCGCGCGTGCCGCCGCGGTGATCCGGCAATTGCTCGACAGCTCGGTCGACGACCACGCGATCTCGGTCTGCCTGCAGCTGGTGAACGACCGGCAGGACCGCGAGCGGGTGGCGGGTTTCCTCGACGCGTCGCGCTGGCACGTGCGCATGCACGCAGCGTCGGCGCTGGGCCGCCTCGGCGAGGCGACCGACGCCGAGCGACTGGAGCCGATGCTGGCCGACAAGGTGTGGTGGGTGCGCTACCGCGCCGCGCAGGCGCTGCTGGCGCTGCCGGGCATGGGCACGGCCGCGCTGCGCCAGCTGCAGCAGCGGCAGGACGACGCCTACGGGCGGGACATCATCGACCAGGTGCTTTCCGAGCACGACATGGGAGTCGTGGCATGAACACGTACTGGAGCGCGGTCCCGGCCTTTCTGCAGCTGGGCTCCTGGGAGCATGTGCTGGTCTCGATGCAGTGGATCTTCATGATCTACTTCGTGGCGATCAATCTGGCCTACCTGATCCTCAACTACATCTCCGCCTACCAGATCGTGCGCTACATGCGCGAGTACCGGGCCAACTACCTGCCGCCCGGCCTGCGCGAATACCAGCCACCGGTGAGCATCGTGCTGCCCGCGCACAATGAGGAGAAGTCGGTGGTGGCCTCGGTGCACTCGCTGCTCAAGACCAACTACCCCGAGTTCGAGGTCGTCGTGGTCAACGACGGCTCCAGCGACCGCACCCGCCACGCGCTGATCGAGGCCTTCGGTCTGGTCAAGGTGCCCGAGGCCTATCGCGCGCGGCTGCACACCGAACAGGTCGAGGGCGTGTACGCGTCGGCGCGCTACCCGCACGTGCGCATGGTGGACAAGGCCAACGGCGGCAAGGCCGACGCGATCAACGCCGGCATCAACTGCGTGCGCTATCCGCTGTTCTGCGTGGTGGACGCCGACTGCATCCTGCAACCGGAGAGCCTTTCGCGGGTGGTGCGTCCGTTCCTGGAGGATCGGCGCGTGGCGGCCACCGGCGGCGTGGTGCGCGTGCTCAACGGCTGCAAGGTCGCCGACGGCATGCTGTCCAGGGTGGGCCTGCCCGATCGCTGGCTGCCCAGCTTCCAGGTGATCGAGTACCTGCGCGCGTTCCTGTTCGGGCGCATGGGGTGGTCGCCGATGAACGCGCTGCTGATCATCTCCGGCGCCTTCGGCGTGTTCTACAAGGAGCGCGTGATCGCCATCGGTGGCTACCGCGACGATACCGTGGGCGAGGACATGGACCTGGTGGTGCGCCTGCACCGCAACCTGCGCGAGGAGAAGCGCGACTACCGCATCGTGTTCGTACCGGACCCGGTGTGCTGGACCGAGGTGCCGACCGACGTCGCCTCGCTTGGCAACCAGCGCGTGCGCTGGCAGCGCGGCCTGGCCGAAAGCCTGTGGTCGAACATCGGCCTGATGTTCAACCGCCGCGGCGGCGTGGTCGGCTGGGTGGCGTTCCCGTTCATGCTGCTGTTCGAGTTCCTCGGCCCGATTATCGAGGTGGTCGGCTATGTCTCGATGATCGTGCTGGCCCTGGCCGGGCTGGTGCCGCTGAAGGTGTTCCTGGTGTTCCTGGCGGCGGCGATCGGCATGGGCGTGCTGCTGTCGGTCAACGCGATGCTGCTGGAGGAACTGTCCTTCGGCCTGTACGCGCGGCCGGTGCAGCAGCTGCGGCTGTTCGCGGTCGCGGTGCTGGAGAACTTCGGCTACCGGCAGATGAACTCCTGCTGGCGCTTCTACGGCACGCTGCTGTGGCTGTTCGGACTGCGCAAGCACCATCGGTGGGGCCACATCCGGCGCGACGGCTCGTGGCACCACGGCCAGGCGGAGAACGAAACGATGCCGATCGACCAGGTTTCCGAAGGGAGCAAGCAGGCATGAAGCGCAGGAACCCATCCCGCAGGTCGCGTATCCGCTGGCCGCTGCTGCTGGCCCTGGCGGCGTCTTCGCCCTGCCTCATGGCGCAGACCGCCGCCGACGCGCTGACGACCCAGCTGGTGCAGATACGCCAGCTCGCCACCGGCGGCCAGCGGCCGTTGGCCATCCAGCGTTACACCGCCCTGCTGGCCGAACACCCCGGCAACGGCGACCTGCTGCTGGCGCGCGGACGCACCTACGCCTGGGACGGGCAGTACGCCGCGGCCGAAGGCGACCTGCGCCAGGTGGTGCAGAAGAGTCCGGATTACGCCGACGCCTGGTCGGCGCTGGGCGACGCCTATCGCTGGAGCGGTCGCCCGCAGCAGGCCGCCGACGCCTATGCACACTGGGTGGCGCTGGCGCCGGACGATCCGGCGGCGCGCATGGCGCATGGCGCGGCCCTGCGCGATGCCGGCCAGCCCGCGGCCGCCCGTGCCGATTTCGACGCTGCCGCGGCACTGGGGGCGAACCCCGACGAGATCGCCGGCCTGCAGCAAAGCCTGCTGCCGCGTGCGGTCTATGCCAGCCGGGGCTATCGCTGGGGCGTCACCGCCGGCTGGGCCTATACCGGGTTCAGTGGCGGCCGGCAGGACTGGAACGATAACGACCTGTCGCTGCGGCGCTACTTCGACCGCGGCTCGCTTGCCTTGGAACTGCTGCGTGCCGACCATTTCGGCCGCAACGACACGGCCTGGGCACTGGACGGCTACGTGTCGCTGTGGTCGCGCGCCTACGCCAACCTGCGCTACCAGCAGGGCCCGGCCAGCGGCATCCTGCCGAAGCAGGCGTGGCGCGTGGAAGTGTTCCAGGGCGTGGGCAGCGGCTGGGAGTTGTCGGCCAGCATCGACCAGCTGCGCTTCAGCGGCAACACCGACTTCTACGGCATCGGCGTGGGCCGCTACGTCGGCAACTGGTACGCCCGCTACAAGCTGCAGTATGTGCCGGGTGTCGGCTCCGGCAGCTGGAGCAACCGCTTCGTGCTGCGCAACTACTACCGCGGCGATGCCGACGACTACCTGGAGCTGAGCGCCAGCAGCGGCCGCAGCACCGACATGGATCGCTTCGGCACCCTGGTGCGCAACAGCAATGCCGCCATCGGCGTGTCCTGGGCGCACTACCTTTCGCCGCACTGGGGATTCAAGCTGGGTGCGGGCTACGCCAGCGACGACGACGGCTACGACGAACGGCGACTGTGGCTGACGCTGTATGCGCGCTGGTGAGCGCGCCGCGTCGATGAGCGCCGCGCGTCACGGCCAGGCCTGGTCCCGCTTTTCCGCCGTGTTCCCCGCCTTGCTGCCCGCGCAGTTCGTGCTGGCGGCAGGCGCGGTCGCCCACGGCGTCGCCGGCATCGCGCGCGGCGACAGCCAGCAGTGGGTGGTGGCCGGCGTCGCGCTTGCGCAGGCAGCCCTGGCGCTGCTGCGCGCGGCGCCGATCCTGCTGCTGCTGTCGCTGCCGCTGCTGGCCTTGAAGCGGCCGCGGTTGCGCGTCGCGGCGGTGGCCGTACTTTGGTCGTTGTTCATCGCGATGCAGGTCGCGCTCGACCAGTATTTCCAGGTGGCGCGGGTACCGCTGGGCGCGGACCTGTTCGGCTACAGCGTCGCGGAAATCCGCACCACACTGTCCGGCGGCCTGCCGTCCGATCCGCGCAGCGTGCTGGCCTACGCCCTGCCGCTGCTTGTGTTGTGGGGCAGCCTGCACGCGTGTGCGCGCTGGTGGGCAGGCGGCTCCGGGCGGTGGACGACGTGGCTGTTGACGGCAGGCCTGCTGGCATGGCTGTTGCCGCTGCCGACGGGTGCGAGCGTGCTGAGGGACGACGCGGCACGCGACCTGGCCAGCAACAAGCTGGCGTGGTTCTGTGCCGATGTCTGGCGCTGGTCCCGACGCGGCGCCGCGGTGGTGCCGGCCACCGGCGCCGCAACCGCCGTCGCCGGTGCGGACGAGCCGCCGCTGGATCCGCAGTTCCCGTTCCTGCATGCGGAGCAGACGCCGGACACGCTCGGGCCGTACTTCGCGCCCACCACCGACGGCCGCCCGCCCAACCTGGTGGTGATCGTGGTCGAGGGGCTGGGGCGTTCGTTCTCCGGTCCGCAGGCGTCGCTGGGCAGCTTCACGCCGTTCCTCGACGAGCTGGCGGCGCGCAGCCTGTACTTCGACAACTTCCTGGCCAACCAGGGCCGCACCTTCGGCGTGCTGCCCAGCCTGTTCAACTCGGCGCCGTTCGCCAGGGCAGGTTTCACCGCGCTGGGCGCGCGCATGCCGCCGGGCCCGGGCCTGTTCAGCCTGCTGCGGCAGCAGGGCTACCACACCGCGTTCTACAACGGCACCGATACCCGCTTCGACAACGAGCGCGCATTCCTGCAGCTGCAGGGCGTGCAGCATCTGGTGGACCTGCACAGCTTCGGCGCCGGCTACCAGCGCAACCCCTTCAGCGAATGGGGCTACCCGGACCGCGAGCTGGTGTCGCGCGTGCTGGCCGACAGCGCGCAGCTGCAGACGCCGTTCCTGCTGGCGATGCAGACCATCTCCATGCATACCGCCTACCAATTTCCCGGACAGGACGCCTACCTCGCGCGCTTCGAACGGCGCCTGCGCGAGCTGCGCATCGACGACGCACGGCTCGCGGCCTACCGGGCCGACGCCAACATCTACAGCACCATCCTCTACACCGACGAGCAGCTGCGCCGCTATTTCGACGCGGTGGCCAAGCTGCCGTGGTACGCGAACACGCTTTTCGTGATCACCGGCGACCATCGCCTGCCGGAACTCCCGATGGGCGAGCACCTCGACCGCTACCACGTGCCGCTGATCATCTACTCGCCACTGCTCAGGCAGGCCAGGCGCATCCGCGCGGTGTCCTCGCAACTGGACGTCACGCCGTCCTTGCTGGCGCTGCTGTCGCATGCCTACGGGCTGCAGCGGCCGGCGCGCACGCCGTGGCTGGGCACCGGCCTGGACCTGGACGACCGCTTCCGCAACACGCATCAACTGCCACTGCAGCAGACCAAAACCAGCGCGCCGGACTACCTGGCCAGCCGCTGGTGGCTGCATGAGGGAAAGCTGTCCGAACTGCAGGAGGGCATGCATCTGGCGCCGGTCGACGATGCACGGACGCGCGACTGGGTGGTGCGTCGCCTGCAACGCTACGAGCAGGCCAATGCGACCTTCCTGCAACAGATGAAGCTCGCCCCCGACGGCGCCACGCCGCCGCTGGTGGCTTATCGGGAGGCCGCGCAGGAAGCGCAGCCCGTTGGCGAGGCACCGGTCATGCGCGGCCTGTCGACGGCTTCGGCCGAGATGGCCATTGCCGGCGACGGCGTACAGCTGACGGCCACCTTCAGCAACGGCGATGCGCAAGCGAGCCGCACCTTCGTGCCGCTGGCGGTGCTCACTGCCGAGGATGGCCGCGAACTGCAGGAAGTCTCCGGTCGCGCGCTGCAGCTTCCGGCGGGCGGACAGCAGCAGGTGCGGCTGACCCTGCAGCGACCCGGCGCCTGCGGCAGCCGCTGCTACGTTTCGGTGTTCCCGTCCGATCCGCAAACCGGCCGGGCGATCGGGCAGGGGCGATACCATGTGCCGCTGGATGTCCACGCCACGGCAGGAAACGCGCCATGATCCGCCTCTCCCGCCTGTGCCTGCTGCTGGCGCTGTGCACGTTGCCGATCGACGCCATGGCTCAGGCCAGCCGCGCCGTGTGGACCTGGGAGGCGGAGTCTTACGCCATGGTCGAGGACCCGGCCGTCGCGCAGGAAGCGGTGCGCTACCTGCAGTCGCAGCACATCGACACGGTGTATCTCTATGCCGATGCGTACCGGGGGCACAACCTGATCGTCGAGCGGCCCGAGTTGTATCGCGCTTTCATCGAGCGGCTGCACCGTCGGCACATGAAGGTGTACGCGCTGCTGGGTTCGGCCTACCTGCACACCGAGAACTACGTGCTGCCCGCCTATCGCGAGCAGGCCGAGGAGATGTTCCGTCGCGTGCTGCAGTACAACGCCGTCGTGCCGGCGCAGGCGCGATTCGACGGCGTCAACCTGGACATTGAGCCGCACATCCTCGACGAGTGGAACGAGCACAGCCGCGAGCGCCTGCTGACCAGTTTCCTGGACATGGGCGACGCGCTGATGAAGCTCAAGCGCGCGCACCACGCCAGCCTGGTCGTGGGGCCGGCCATCCCGTTCTGGCTGGACGGCATCGAGCTGGAATGGAAAGGCGTCCGGCGCCCGGCGAGCGAGCATGCCATCGAGCTGTTCGATTACGTCGCCCTGATGGACTACCGCCACAGGGCCGCGGGCAGCGACAGCATCCTCTCGCACGCCGCCAGCGAGATCGCCTATGCCGACCGCGTCGGCAAGAAGGTGGTGATCGGGCTGGAGGTCTCGCCCAACGAGCTGGACAAGGTCACCTTCGACCAGGTCGGGCCGAAAGTATTCGAGCAGGCGCTGGGCACGGTGGAACAGGCCCTGCGCGCCGATCCGTCGTTCGCCGGCTTCGCCATCCACCATTACCGCACTTACCGCAACTGGATCGAACGGCATCGGGAGTGAAGGCGGGGCGCATCGCCAGCGTGTGCTCCGGCAGGTGCTCACGCTGGCGGCGTATGCGCGGCCACCTCGCCGACGGCACGCACGGCAACATCCGCCTGCTGCGTTTGCTGGGCGACGCCGGCGAGCGGCCGTACGACATGGCCGTACGACGTTGCCGCCGCGGGCGGCACCCTCGACTACGCGCAGATGATGGTGCCGGCCGGGCTGCCCGCCATCACCACCTATGCGGACGCGATCGGCCCGAACGTGCGCGCGATCATTCCGCTGGCGCCGGACGGCCATCTCGGCACGCCCACCGCGCTGGTGTGCGACGCGCATGTCGCCGGCCTGGAAGTGCACCCGTACACGTTCCGCCCCAAAACTGCTTCCTGCCGCGGAGCCTGTGGCAAGGCAGTGACCTGCACGGTGTCAGCGAGGCCGGCTCGATCGCCGAGATCCGCGCCTATCTCGCCGCCGGCATCGATGCGTTCTTCACCGACGATCCGGCAATCGGGCGCAAGGCGCTGGAGGGAGGCCGAGCCGCGGCGTAAAAAGGCACCCGCCGGCGCCTTCGCGATGCCGGCTGCGCCAGCTCAGCTCTTGCCGATCTGGAAATCCTGCTTGGCCACCGGCTTGCCGTCGAGCGAGATCTCGACCCTGTACTTGCCTGCCGGCCACAGGTCGGGGTTCTGCACCTTGAACGTGGTGATGGCGGGGCCGTCGGTGGCGATCGACTGGCTGATGCTGCTGACCAGCTGGCCCTCGCCTTCCAGGTAGCTCCACTTCGCGTTGAGCGTGGCGCCCTGGGTGCTGCCCTCGGTGGCGACGGTGGCGTAGAGCGTCTTGTCGCTGGTGGCGAAGCTGTCGCTGGCGCGTACCACCTGATGCTCGGCGTTGACCGCGCTGCCCAGGGTCAGCTTGGCGACCGTGAACGGCACGACCGGCGGCGCGGCCACCGAGGTTGCGCTGGCCGTGCCGACCGTGCCGGCAGCCGGCGGCACCGCCGTGCTGGCGGCGGGCGGCGGCGCGGACGTGGTGGCAGCCGGTGCGGTGCTGGCCGGGGCCGGCGCACTGGCGGGGGCCGGTGTGTTCTTGCCGCAGCCGCCGAGCAGCAGGCCGGTCAGGAGGGTGCCGTACAGCGCGACGGAATACATGGATCGGGTCATGGGAACTCCGCTGTCGATGCCGGCCCGTGGCCGGTGGTCAAAAACGAGGCTAGCGCGGCCGATCTGAAGCGACGATTACCGGCGGCGCCGGCCACGGCGCCCACGCGGCGTCAGCGCGCGCTGGCGGCCTACTGCCGCACCGTGCGCGGGTTGCCGGGGGTGGCCGGTGCGCTGCTGCGGAACGGGTTGATGTCCAGCCCGCCGCGGCGGGTGTAGCGTGCGTAGACGGTGAGCTGCCGCGGCGCACAGCGCTGGGTCAGGTCGACGAAGATGCGTTCCACGCACTGCTCGTGGAATTCGTTGTGGGTGCGGAACGAGACCAGGTAGCGCAGCAGCCCGGCATGGTCGATCGGCGCGCCGCGATAGGCGATCTGCACGCTGCCCCAGTCGGGTTGGCCGGTGACCGGGCAGTTCGAGCGCAACAGGTGCGAGAGCAGGGTCTCCGCTACCGGCGTCGCGGCGCTGTCGGCCTGCAGGAAATCGGCATCCGGCGGGCCGTAGTGGTCGATCGCGATGTCCTGGTCGTCGAGCAGATGGCCGTCCAGATCGACCACCGGCAACGCGTCGGCACGCGCGTCGCGCAAGTGCACGCCGACCACCGCGCCGGCCGCCGCGGACAGGTCGTGCGTCAGGATGGCGACCAGCGTGGCGGCGTCGGCGAGGCGCTCCTGTGCGAATCCGTTGAGGTACAGCTTGAACGACTTCGACTCAATGATGTGCGGCGACGCCGCCGGCACGCGGAACTCGGCCATCGCCACCTGCGGCTTGCCGCGCAGGTCCAGCCATGACAACTCGTAGGCGTTCCAGACATCCACGCCATGGAACGGCAGCGATTCGGCAATGCCGATCTCCGCGCGCTTGTCCGCGCGCGGGATCGGAAACAGCAGGCGCGGGTCGTAACGGTCGGCGTAGATGGTGTCCTTGCCGAGCGGGGAGTGTTCAGGGGTGCTCATACGGCGGAGTTTAGCTGTTCTTCCGCTTCGGTCTTTGCCCCTCCCCCGGCATGCAGGGGGAGGTCGGGAGGGGGTTGCCCCGGATCACCGTAAAGTCAAAAACACCCCACCCCCAACCCTCCCCTGTGTGCAGAGCAGGGGAGGGAGCAGGGCGGCATCACACGTTCACCATGTGCATCCCCGCTTCGACGTAGCGCCCGCCGCTAGCGGCGTCGAGCGGGAACACGGCGTCGATCGCCTCCAGCTCGGCGGCGCTGAGTCGCACGTCGAGCGCGCCCAGGTTCTCGTCCAGCCGGCTGCGCTTGCGCGTGCCGGGGATCGCCAGCACATCGTCGCCCTGCGCCAGCACCCAGGCCAGCGCCAGCTGCGCGGGCGAGCAGCCCTTGCCGGTGGCGAGCGTCTTCACTTGCTCGACCAGCCGCAGGTTGCGCGCGAAGTTGTCGCCCATGAAGCGCGGGCTGTGGCGCCGGTAGTCGTCGGTGTCGAAGTCGTCCGGCGAGCGGATCGCGCCGGTGAGGAAACCGCGGCCCAGCGGCGAGTAGGCGACCAGGCTGACGCCGAGTCGGCGGCAGGCGTCGAGCATGCCGTTGCTCTGCGGGTCGCGCGTCCACAGCGAGAACTCACTCTGCAGCGCGGCGATCGGCTGCACCTTGCAGGCGCGCTCCAGCGTGGCGCCAGAGGCCTCGCTCAGGCCAAGGTAACGCACCTTGCCGGCGGCGACCAGTTCGGCCATCGCGCCGACGGTTTCCTCGATCGGCACGTCCGGGTCCACGCGGTGCTGGTAATACAGGTCGATGGTGTCGATGCCAAGGCGCTTCAGGCTCGCATCGCAGGCGGCGTGCACGTAGGCCGGGCGGCCGTTGACACCACGCGTGGCCGGGTCGTTCGGGTCGAGCACGATGCCGAACTTGGTGGCCACGAAGGCCCGCTCGCGCCGCCCCTTGAGCGCCTTGCCCAGCAGCACTTCGTTGGTGTGCGGGCCGTACATGTCGGCGGTGTCGAGCAGGGTGAGGCCGCGGTCGAGTGCGTGGTGGAGGGTGGCGATGGATTCGGCGTCATCGTGGGCGCCGTAGAACGCGCTCATGCCCATGCAGCCGAGGCCGAGGGCGGAAACCTTGGGACCATTGTTGCCGAGCGCTCGGGTCTGCATGGGGTGGCTCCGGTGGGTAAAGGTGGACGCATGGTGCGCGGTGACGGCGGTCGGATAAATGCTTGCGAACTCTCGGGCTTGCGAACTTTCCGCTCCTCCCCCTGCGCGCAGGGGGAGGTCGGGTGGGGGTTGCTCCGGTGTGCGGGAGGCGGAAGATCAAGAGCGAACCCCACCCCGGCCCTCCCCTGTTTCACAGGGGAGGGAGTCATCACGACGCGCGCGGCGGGCCGGGGCGTGGCGCGCTGGTGCCGAGGGTGTCGCTGGTCAGCGGCGCGCCGGCGGTGAGCAGGGCGCCGCGCTGTTCGGCCAGCGGCAGGCGCAGCATGCAGTCCTCCAGGGCGGCCAGCTTCTGGAACACCGGCAGCGCCTGCACCTGCGCCACCAGCGCGGCGGTCAGCGGCCAGCGTGCGGCGTCGATCGCGTAGCGCACGAACGCGGCGGTGCGGAAGAAGCTGGCGATGCTGATGTCGGCGATCGACAGCGAGCCGAACACGAAGCCGTCCTCGGGCAGTTGCTGTTCCAGGTAGTCGAGCGCGGCGGGGATCTCCACCTCGCGCGCATGCTGCACCACCGCCTCGTTGGGCGTCTCGCCGAAGACGTGGCGCTTGATCGCCAGCTGGTTGAACAGCCGCCAGACCAGCCCATCGGCCAGCCGCGTGTCGGCGTATTCCTCCAGCCAGCGGGCGCGGGCGCGGTCGGCGATGTCGCGTGGGTAGAGCGAGGGCGTGGGTTGCCGATCCTCCAGGTACTGGCAGATCACCGAGGAGTCGTTGAGCTCCAGTCCGCCGTCGATCAGCACCGGGATGCGGCGCAGCGGGCTGAGCCGGGTGAATTCGTCGTTGCCGACGAACGGCGCGATCGGGTCGATCTCGTATTCCAGCCCCTTCAGCTCCAGGCACACCAGCACCTTGCGCACGTAGGGTGAGAGGTAGTTGCCGATGACTCTGAGGCGCTGCGGCATGACGCGACTCCGGGAATACGGAGGGCGCAGCGTGCGATGGCCGGCGCCTGCGCGTCAAGCGCAGGGCGCGGTCGTCCATGCGTCGGCGTATCGGACCGGATCGGGACCAATGGCAGGGGTGCCATTGGTCATGCCCGCGCTAGCATCGGGTGGTCGAGTGGAGTCCGCGCCAGGGCCGGCAACCGCAGAAATACGCTTTCGCAGGGGAAACGCAGCATGAGTTTGAAAACCGGCAGTTTGCGCGTGCTTGGCGCGCTGGTCCTGGGCGTCTTGTCGGCCGGCGTCGCAGCGCAGACGCGCACGCTGAGCGCCGACGACTACGCGCGGGCGGAGCGCTTCATGAGCTACAACACCGTGCCGCTGGTCGACCACGCGGTGCAGAAGGTCACGTGGCTGGACGACGGCCACTTCTGGTACGTCGACCACGACGCCAATGGCGACCACTTCATGCGGATGGACACGGCCAGCGGCAAGACCACGCCACTGTTCGACCAGGCGAAGCTGGCCGCCGCGCTGGGCAAGGCCGACGGCAAGCCCGCCGATGCGGCGAAACTGTCGGTCACCGGCTACGAGGCGCGGCCGGACGGGAAGATCGATGTCGCCGTGCGCAGCAAGCATTATGTATGCGACCTCGCCGCGGTCGAGGCGAGCTGCGTCGATCGCGCCACGCTGGTGAAGACCGGCAAGGAGCCGGGCGCGCTGTCGCCGGACAAGCAGAGCGAGGCGTTCATCCGCGACTGGAACCTGTGGCTGCGCGACGTCGCCAGCGGCAAGGAAACCCAGCTCACCACCGACGGCGTGGAGGACTTCGGCTACGCCACCGACAACGCCGGCTGGAAGCACACCGACAACGCGATCGTGGAGTGGTCGCCGGATTCGAAGCGGATCGCCACCTTCCAGCAGGATCAGCGCAAGACCGGCGAGATGTACCTGGTCGGCACCAACGTCGGCCACCCGAAGCTGGAAAAGTGGAAGTACCCGCTGGTCGGCGACAAGGACGTGACGATGATCGAGCGCGTGATCATCGATGTCGCCGCGAAGAAGGTCACGCGCCTCAAGATGCCGCCCGACCAGCACCGCTCCAGCCTGTGCGATGACGCCAGCTGCGGCCCCGACGGTGGCTGGGACGACGTGAAGTGGGCGGCGGACGGCAAGACGCTGGCCTTCGTCTCCACCTCGCGCGACCACAAGCACGAGTGGTTCCGCATCGCCGATGCCGCCACCGGCAAGGTGCGCACGGTGTTCGAGGAAGTGGTGCCGACGTATTACGAAAGTGGCAACGGCGCGGTGAACTGGCGCTATCTGCCGGAAACCCAAGAGGCGATCTGGTTCTCCGAGCGCACCAACTGGGGCCATCTGTATCTGTACGATCTCACTACCGGCAAGCTCAAGCGCGCGATCACCAGTGGTGACGGCAATGTCACCGAGGTACTGAAGCTCGATCCGAAGATGCGCACCGTGTGGTTCCGCGGCGTCGGCCGCACCGCGGGTGTGAACCCGTACTACCAGCAGTTCTTCAAGGTGGGCCTGGACGGCGGCAAGCCGGTGCTGCTGACGCCGGAGGCGGCCGACCACGCGGTGACGCTGTCGCCGGACGGCAAGGCCTTCGTCGATGTGTACTCCACCCCGACCACGCCGCCGGTCACCGTGCTGCGCGATGCGCAGGGCGGCCGCACGCTGACCAGCGTAGCCGTCGCCGACATCACGCGCCTGAAGGCTGCGGGTTGGGTGCCGCCGATCCCGTTCACGGTGAAGGGCCGCGACGGCAAGACCGATCTGTACGGCATGATGTTCAAGCCGACGCACTTCGACCCTGCGAAGAAATACCCAATCATCGACTACATCTATCCCGGCCCGCAGACCGGTTCGGTGCGCGGGCGCAGCTTCTCCTCCGCGCGTGCCGACCACCAGGCGATGGCCGAGCTGGGCTTCATCGTGATCGCGCTTGACGGCATGGGCACGCCGTGGCGCTCCAAGGCGTTCCACGACGCCTACTTCGAGCACGTCCAGGACAACACCCTGCCTGACCAGGTGCTTGGTCTGAAAGAACTCGGCAGGAAGTACCCGTGGATCGATCTCGACCGCGTCGGCATCTGGGGCCACTCCGGCGGCGGCAACGCCACCGCCGCGGCGATGTTCCACTACCCCGACTTCTTCAAGGTCGGCTGGGCCGAGAGCGGCAACCACGACAACCGCAACTACGAGGACGACTGGGCCGAGAAGTGGCAGGGCCTGCTGGTCACCGACAAGGACGGCAAGACCAACTACGACGCCCAGGCCAACCAGAGCTTCGCCAAGAACCTCAAGGGCCGGCTGATGCTGGTGCACGGCACCATGGACGACAACGTGCCGCCCTACCAGACCCTGCTGGTGGCCGACGCGCTGATCAAGGCGAACAAGGATTTCGACCTGCTGCTGATCCCCAACGTCCACCACGGCTACGCCGAAGCTACCCCGTACGCCACCCGCCGACGCTGGGACTACTTCGTGCAGTACCTCGCCGGCAGCACCCCGCCACACGAGTACCAGCTGAAGGCGTGGCCCTGGCGCTGAGCGTTATGCCCGGTTCTTGCTGGAGGCAGCCCGGTGGGACGCCTTGGTCTCGCTTGTGGCGCTGGGCGCCGCACCCGGTTCCTCCCCTGCGCAGCAGGGGGAGGTCAGGAGGGGGTAACGCTCTTGATCTCGACTTGACGAAGAGCGACCCCGCGACCTTGGCGTGTTGCACGTAGGCGGGGTCGTCGATCAGGTAAGCCTTGCCGCCTCGGCAGAACCACATCGTAGGCTTGCCATCCCGTGGGCGGCGGCACGGCCTTGCCTTGGTCCGAAAAAAAAGCCGGCGCCATCGAGGCGCCGGCTTTTCCGTGCTGCGGCGGGTCGCTCAGAACTTGTAGCGCAGCGTCAGCATCGCCGACCAGCGCGACACCACGCGGCTGGGGTCGTAGAAGCCGCCGTCGTAGGTCTGCAGCTGCTGTGGCTGGTAATTGCCGCTCTTGTCGGTGGGCAGCGTGTACACGTACTGACCCTGCGCATTCACGCCGGCGTAGCTGGCGAGCGTGCGGGTCGGGTAGATGCCGGTGTTGCGCTGCTGTCCCCAGTCCTTGTTGAGCAGGTTGAGCATGTTGTAGACGTCCAGCCGCAGCTCGCCCTTGTTGCCCTTGAAGATGCCGGGCACTTCCTGCGAGAAGCTCATGTCCAGCTCGTTCACCCACGCGGTGCGCGTGCCGTTGCGGCCGGCGATCTGGCCGCGGTGGTCCTTGAGGTATTTCTCGCTGGCCAGGAAGGCCTGGAACTGGTCGATCACCTGCTGGCTGGTGCCGGGCGCGTAGGCCACCTTCGGGTCGTTGGCCGACGGGATGTAGGCCGGATCCCAGCCGGAGACGCTGTCGCCGTTGGCATCGTTCTGGAACACCCAGGTGTAGGGCAGGCCGGTGTGGCCGCTGTAGAACGCCGACACCTGCGTCTGGTAGTCGCCGAAAAACGCGTGCTGCCAGGTCAGCGAGGCCTTCAGCACCTTGGCCACGTTGTAGTTGGAGGTGGCCAGCACGTTGCTGTTGGGGTTGAGTCGCGCCACGCGCTGGTAGCCGTTGTAGGCGATGGTATCGGTGCCCGGATCGACGTCGGTGGCATGGTTGAAGGTGAGGCTGACATTGCCGGACCAGCTGTCCGAGAACGGCTTGGCCAGCGCCAGCGTCAGGCTGTCGGACTTGCCGCGATGGGTGTTGGTGAGCAAGGTGGAAGAGGTGCTGAAGGCGCGGTTCTGATTGGCCAGCGCATCCTTGGACGTGGGTGCTTCGCCCGGCGTCTTCCAGAACTGCAGGCGGCCGTCCGGCAGCGTGCCGGTGGGGTCGCCATAGTTCACCGCCTCGTACAGGATGCCGTCGCGCACCTTGATGTGCTGGTATTCGGCCGAGGCCAGCATGCCCCACCACGGCAGCTCGCGATCCAGCGCCAGGCTCATCTTCCACACGCTGGGCAGGCGGAAGTTCGGGTCGATGGTGTCGATCGAGCCCGCGCCGCCGCCGGCAGGGATGTTCTGGTGCAGCGGGTCGGGGCTGAACGGCGCGCTGGCCGGGTTGAACGAGGTGTAGTTGCGCAGGGTGACACCGTTGTTCTGGAACGGGTTGGTCATCCACACCGTCGGCGGGTTGGTCTGGAACAGGCCCACGCCGCCGCGCAGCTGGGTCTTGTAGCTGCTGTCGAACAGGTAGTTGAACGACAGGCGCGGCTCCACGATGCGGTTGGAGGAGCCGACCGTGTAGTTGTTGGCGAAACCGAAAGCCTGCGCGAAAGCCGCGTTGTAGACCGGCTTGTCGCTGGTATGCGGAATGTCCACGCGCACGCCGTACTGCACCGACAGCGCGTCGTTGACCTGCCAGGTGTCCTGCAGGAACGGGCTGTACTGGCTGTAGGTCCACTTGCCGGCGATGTCGTTCAACGCGTAGCCCGGCGCCGGGTGATACAGCTCGTACTTGTTGTAGTTGCCGGCGGCGAAGTTGGTCAGGCCCCAGAAGGTGTAGACGCCGAACTCGGCCTGGCCGAACAGGTTGTTGATCTTGTTGCGCTGGTAGTCGATGCCGCCCTTGATCGCGTGGTCACCCAGGACATAGGTGCCGGCCAGGAAGACCGAGGTCTTCTTGGTGTCGATGTGGTTGTAGTGGCGGTAACGCTCTTCGCCCAGGTTCACCGACGGACCCTTGCCGGTGGGCGACAGGTTGACGTTCACCGCCGGCTGCTGGAACGGCGCGGTGGTGTCCTGCACGTACTTCTGGTAGCCGACCTTGGCCTCGGTGGAGAAGTTGTCGGTCCAGTCGTCGAACACGTGCGCGACGTAATTGTCGGTGGTGATCGCCTTGGTGTAGGTGTAGCTGGTCAGGCCCACGCTGGACGGGCTGTTGCCGCCTACCGCCGGCAGCATCTCCTTGGTGCGCTGGTAGGTGAAGCTGGCGCGGTGGTTGTTGGAGATGTTCCAGTCGATCTTGCCCAGGTAGCGCTTGTCGTCGTAGGTCAGCCCGGTGGGGCCGCCGAAGCCGCCGGGCGTGAGGCCCAGCTGCTTGGCCGTGTCGATGATCTTCTGCAGGTCGCCCGGCGAGACCTTGTTGCTGGTGGACGGGCCGTTGCCCAGCGAGTCGTCCAGGCCATTGGCCGAATCGGCGCCGATGCCGGTGGTTTTCTCGTGTTCGGCGGAGACGAAGAAGAACAGCTTGTCCTTGAGGATCGGGCCGCCCACGTTGAAGCCGTAGGTGGCGTCCTTCCGGTAGCCCTTGTAGTGGTAGCCGGGGTTGCCGCTGGGCAGCCAGCCGGCATCGCCCACCAGGTGGTTGGCGTTGCGGTAGCTGTAGTAGACCGCGCCGTGGAAGTCGTTGGTGCCGGACTTGGTCACCGCGTTGACGTCGGCACCGACCACGTCGGAGACGACGTCATAGTTCGCCGTGGAGATGTTGTACTCGGCGATGGTCTCCGGCGAGATCGGCGACTTCTGGTAGGGTAGGCCGTTCGCGTTCAGGCCGAACGGGTCGCCCTGGGTCACGCCGTCCACCGCGATGTTGTTGTAGCGGTTGTTCATGCCGGCGGCGGAGATCGCGCCGGTGCCCTGGTCGGTCACGCTCACGCGTGGGTCCAGCCGCACCACGTCGTCGATCGAGCGATTGCCCTGGGGGGTAGCCTGCAGCTGGCGCTGCGAGATGTTGGTGGAGAGACCCTTGTTCTCGGACGTGAAGGTCTGCGCCAGCGTCGAGGCGCTCACCGTCACCGCGCCCAGCGTGCGTGCCGACTCGCTGCCGCCGCCCAGCGCCAGGTTGATCGCGGAGGGCTGGCCCAGCTGCAGGTAGACGTTGTCCTGCTCGGCGCCCGCCTCGCCCGGCCTCGACGCGGTAATCGTATACGGGCCGCCGGCGCGCAGACCCTGTGCCGCATAGCGGCCGTCGGCGTCGGTGCTCACTGCCTTGGTGGTGCCCGAAGGCACGTGCACGATGGTCACGGTGGCGTCGGCCACCGGCTTGCCCTGCGCATCGAGCACGCGGCCGATGGCGCCGGAGGTGGTGATGTTCTGCGCGAAGACGGGAGAGATCGCCAGCAGCGAGGCGACGGCGAGCGGAAGCGTGCGGACGCGGATCATGGAAGCCATGGTTCCCTCGTAATGGTTTTTGTGTGTGTCCCCCGGAACGACAACGCCTCCCACGGAGGGAGGCGGTCGATGACGATGCGCCGGCTGCCGCCAGCGGCGAGGCGCATCTTAGGGTACGGATTGTGACAACCGCATGTGAGGGAGGCAAGTCGCGGGCCAGTCCCGCAGGCGTCAGAACGCCAGGTCGAACGCCACCTTGCCCTGCACGCCGACCTGGTAGGCGGACACGCGGCGCTCGAAGAAGTTGGCCAGCTCCTGCACGTCCTGCAGGTCCATGAAGTCGAATGGGTTCTTAGCGCCGTACTGCTTCGGCAGGTCGAGCTGGGCCAGGCGCTGGTCGGCGCAGTATTCGAGGTACTGGCGCATGTCCTTCACCGACATGCCGGCTACGCCGCCCGACAGCACGTCCTTGGCAAATTGCGTTTCGCAGGCGATCGCCTCTTCCATCATCGCCTCGACCTGCGCACGCATGGCGTCGTCGAACAGCTCCGGTTCCTGCGCGCGCACCGTGCGTACCACCTCGAAGACGAACGCCATGTGCCCGCTCTCGTCGCGGAACACCCAGTTGGTGCCGGCCGCCAGCCCATGCAGCAGCCCGCGCGAGCGCAGGTAGTAGACGTAGGCGAACGCGGCGTAGAAGAACAGCCCCTCGATGCAGGCGGCGAAGCAGATCAGGTTGAGCAGGAACTGGCGACGATGCTCGCGCGTCTGCAGCCGGTGCAGGTCCTGGATCGAGTCGATCCACTTGAAGCAGAACGCACCCTTCTGCCGGATCGACGGGATCGTCTCGATCGCCAGCCGCTTTTGCGGATGACGCAGCAGGTAGCGGTCGTACACCGTGCGCAGGCCGAAGTATTCGAAGCGGCGGGTGGCCAGCGGGTCGATCGCGTCATTGAGCTTGCGCGCGTTGGCGCCCACGAAATCGCGCAGGCGGTCGTTGAGGATGCCCAACTCCGCGCCGCGTGCGATCGACTGCGAGTAGCTCTGGATCTCCCGGCCGCTGACTTCCTTGTCGATGTACGCGCCGAGCAGCCGCGCGGCCAGTTGGCCGTACTCGGGTTCCTCGGCGGTGAGTGCGGCGGCGGTGCGGATCGACAGCTGGTCCAGCTCGGCCGTAGTGGCGCCGTCGTACAGGCCGCCGATGGTCTTCAGGACGACCCGCAGCGGGTCGACACCGTGCAGGCCTTCGGCGCTGCGCGTCACCGCGCGCACGATCTTGTTGACGTCGACGGCTTCCTGGCCGCCATTGCGCTTGGTCACGTGCATGGAGGCCGCGCTGTGCGGCGGGGTCAGTGCGAACGTGGTGTCGGCTTCGCTGGCGACGGGGGATTCGGCGGGCGCGACGGCGCGCTCGCGTTCGGCGGTATCGAGGGCTTGCATGGCAGGTGGCTCCGGCTGGACATCAAACGCCTGCTCCCGCGCGCAGGGCCTGATAGCGACGGAGTCCGGAGGCGACGCGCCAGCCGTTGGCCCGACGGCGACCGGCTTCACGACGCACTTCCCCGCGGAAGCCGTCACTACGCAGCAGGACACGTTCGTCCCGCTGTGCCGGCAGGTCTTCGGACTTGCGGACGTGGATCGAGGCGATCCGCCTACTTGCTCCTGCTTCCCAGCCGCCGAGGGCCAGTGCATGTGGGTGCGTTCGTTTCCGCTTTACCGCTGCGGGGCAGTTCCGGAGTTATACCGGGATTCCCTTTTAAGCCCGACCGATGTCGCATCTGGTCGGGCACCGACAGGCACAACATATCGGGTGACCAGAGCAGGGTCGACCCAACAACTTGTGCATAAGTCGAATGCGTGCCGCCTGCGGCGAGTGCCTGCGCAGGCGGCGTGGGTTACAGCGCGTCGTGATCCAGCTCGCCGGTGCGGATGCGGATCACCTGTTCCAGCGTGCTGACGAAAATCTTGCCGTCGCCGATCTTGCCGGTGCGGGCGGAGGCCTGGATCGCCTCGATCACGCGATCGAGCTGGTCGTCGACCACCGCCACTTCCAGCTTGATCTTGGGCAGAAAATCGACCACGTACTCGGCGCCGCGATACAGTTCGGTGTGGCCCTTCTGGCGACCGAAGCCCTTGACCTCGGTAACCGTGACGCCCTGCACGCCCACCTCGGCCAGCGCTTCGCGCACATCGTCCAGCTTGAACGGCTTGATGATCGCCACGACCAGCTTCATGGAGGCTTCCTTGAAAGGTATCGGTTGGGTCGAGGCTGCATTTTGCCTGCACGGTGCATCATTGTCGCGCCGCGCGTGGCACGTGTAAGACAATCCCTACAGTTTTTGATGGAGCATACCGATGGCGCGTCCAATTTCCGTTCACCTAGTATTTACCTCGACGAGTTCGAGGCGCTATCCATGATGGATAGGCAGGATATCGACAAGATTGCCCTGCGACTTGTGTCGTTGGTACCGCCAGGGGTGGCACAGGCGCATCAGGATTTGCGAACCAACTTCCAGGATGTTCTGGCGCAAGGACTGCGCCGCCTCGACCTGGTCACCCGCGAAGAATTCGAAGTCCAGTCCCAGGTGCTGGCGCGTACCCGCGCCAAGGTCGACGAATTGGAGCGATGCGTGGCCGAATTGGAGGCCACGCTGGCTGCCCGCGCGGGTCAGTGACTACCGCCTCCCGGGAGCCGCCTCCGATCCGTCACCCTCACCCCGAGAACGATCGGAGGCGGTTATTTATTCAGCGCTGCTGATGGAGCCGCCAGATGCCCGTGCCTGTCAGCGACCGATCCCCCATGCAATGCCAGTCCGGGGTTGCATGAGTCTTGCCGTCACCCTCAGTCGCGCCCAGGAAGGGATCGCCGCACCGCAGGTGATGGTTGAGGTACACCTTTCCGGCGGCCTGCCAAGCACCAGCATCGTCGGCCTGCCCGAGGCCGCAGTGCGCGAGGCGCGCGACCGCGTGCGGGTGGCGATCCAGAACACCGCCTTCGAATATCCCGGCCGTCGCGTCACGGTGAACCTCGCGCCGGCCGAGCTGCCGAAGGATGGCGGCCGTTTCGACCTGCCGATCGCGCTGGGCATCCTCGCCGCCAGCGGACAGGTGCCGCGCGAGAAGCTGGACGATTGCGAGTTCCTCGGCGAGCTGGCCCTGACCGGCTCCCTGCGTGGCGTGTCCGGCGTGCTGCCGGCGCTGCTGCGCGCGCGCACGCGCGGCCGCCGCGTGGTGGTGCCGCGCGCAAACGCCAGCGAGGCGGCGCTGGTGTCCGACATGGACGTGCGCGTGGCCGACACGCTGGCCGAGGTGTGCGGCTGGCTGCGCGGCGCGCACGAGCTGTCGATGCCGGTGGGCATTCCCAGCGACGGCGGCGCCAACGGCGGCCCGGACCTGGCCGACGTACGCGGCCAGCTGCAGGCGCGCCGCGCGCTGGAGATCACCGCAGTGGGCGGCCATCATCTGCTGCTGATAGGGCCGCCCGGCACCGGCAAGACCATGCTGGCCGAGCGCCTGCCCGGCATCCTGCCGCCGCTGTCCGAATCGGAGGCGCTGGAAACCTGCGCCGTGCTGTCGGTGGCCGGCCAGGTCACCGATCCGGAGCACTGGCGGCGGCGGCCCTTCCGCGCGCCGCACCACACCGCGTCGGCGGTGGCGCTGGTTGGTGGCGGTCCGTATCCGCGCCCGGGCGAGATCTCGCTGGCGCACAACGGCGTGCTGTTCCTGGACGAGTTGCCGGAGTTCAGCCGGCACGTGCTGGAAGTGTTGCGCGAGCCGATGGAGTCGGGCCACATCGTGATCTCGCGGGCGGCGCGGCAGTCGACGTTTCCCGCCCAGTTCCAACTGGTGGCGGCGATGAATCCGTGCCCCTGCGGCTACGCCGGCGACCCGCGCTGCCAGTGCACGCCGGACCAGATCCAGCGCTACCGCGCGCGCATTTCCGGGCCATTGCTCGACCGCATCGACCTGTGCGTGGAAGTGCCGCCGGTACCGCTGGCTGAACTGGGCACGCCGCGCAACCAACGCGACGAGGATTCCGCCACGGTGCGTGCGCGCGTGCTCAAGGCGCGCCGGCAGTCGCTGATGCGCGCGGGCCGGCCGAACGCCGAGATCAGCACGCGCGAGCTGGAGCGCGACTGCGCGCTGGGGCCGGCCGAGCGGCGCTGGTTCGAGTCGGCGCTGGAACGACTGGGCCTGTCCGCACGTGCCTACCATCGCGTGCTGCGGGTGGCCCGCACCATCGCCGACCTCGATGGCGGCGCCGCCTTGCTGGAGCGCGAGCACCTGGCCGAGGCGCTGCAGTACCGGCGGTTCTAGGTAAGGCCTGAACAAGCCCTCATCCCAGCTTGACCAGCCTCCGGCTGTTGAAAGGCGCCTCGCCGGGATGACGAACAGGAACTTGATCAGAGCATCCCTGGACGCGGTCGGTACCTAGCGGTGAGCAAAAGCAGGTACATGCCTTTCTCTCACTTCTCGTTCCTCTCCACTTGCTCCTGGTCTTTCGCGCCGGTACAGCAGGCAGGAGCGCGCCCTGTGCGCAAGCTTTCCGCCACGTGACGAAGAGCATCGTGCACAGAGTGCGCTCCCGCGTGCCCTTCACGCCGCCGAGGCCTGCTTGAACTGTGCCTCTTCGGTCGAACCCTTCAGCGCGGTGGTCGAGGACTGGCCCTGCTGGATCGCCTGGGTCACCTGGTCGAAGTAGCCGGTACCCACCTCGCGCTGGTGCTTCACCGCGGTGAAGCCGCGCTCGGCGGCGGCGAACTCCTTCTCCTGCAGCTCCACGAACGCGCTCATCTGGCGCCGCGCGTAGCCGTGGGCGAGGTCGAACATGCCGTAGTTCAGGCTGTGGAAGCCGGCCAGGGTGATGAACTGGAACTTGTAGCCCATCGCGCCCAGTTCCTTCTGGAAGTTCGCGATGGTGGCGTCGTCCAGGTTCTTCTTCCAGTTGAAGCTGGGCGAGCAGTTGTAGGCCAGCATCTTGCATGGGAACTTCGCGTGGATCGCCTCGGCGAAGCGGCGCGCGTCATCCAGGTTCGGCTTGCTGGTCTCGCACCAGATCAGGTCGGCGTACGGCGCGTAGGCGAGGCCGCGGCTGATCGCCTGGTCCAGGCCGGAACGCACGCGGAAGAAACCCTCGACGGTACGCTCGCCGGTGATGAACGGGCGGTCGTTGGCGTCGACGTCCGAGGTGAGCAGGTCGGCGGCGTCGGCGTCGGTGCGCGCCACCAGCAGGGTGGGCACGCCGGCGACATCGGCGGCCAGGCGCGCGGCGTTCAGCTTGTCCACCGCCTCGCGGGTCGGCACCAGCACCTTGCCGCCCATGTGGCCGCACTTCTTCACCGAGGCCAGCTGGTCCTCGAAGTGCACGCCGGCGGCGCCGGCCTCGATCATCGCCTTCATCAGCTCGAACGCGTTCAGCACGCCGCCGAAGCCGGCCTCGGCGTCGGCCACGATCGGCACCAGCCAGTCGCAGTCGTCCTTGCCCTCGGCGTGGTGCAACTGGTCGGCGCGCAGCAGCGTGTTGTTGATGCGCTTGACCACCAGCGGCACCGAGTTGGCCGGGTACAGCGACTGGTCGGGATACATCTCGCCGGCCACGTTGGCGTCGGCGGCGACCTGCCAGCCGGAGAGGTAGATCGCCTGCAGGCCGGCCTTGACCTGCTGCATCGCCTGGTTGCCGGTGAGCGCACCCAACGCGTTGACGAAATCTTCCTGGTGCAGCGACTTCCACAGCCGCTCCGCGCCGCGGCGGGCCAGCGAGTGTTCCACTGCGACGGTGCCGCGCAGGCGCACCACGTCTTCGGCGGAATAATTGCGCTGCACGCCGGTCCAGCGCGGGTTGTTGTTCCAGTCCAGGGTGATCTGTTCGGCGGTGGGCAGGGTGGTGGTCTTCATGGCGTGGCTCCGGTTGTTTTAGGCCCCTCTCCCGCTGGGAGAGGGGTTGGGAGAGGGTTCGGGCGAAGCGTGCTGATTCGCCCCGTGCGTACCCTCATCTGCCCTTCGGGCACCTTCATTCGGCACATCCCTGTGCCTCATCCTTCGGGCGGCTTGCGCCGTGCAAATCGGCAGTCCTGCCGATTTTTCTCCCGAGGGAGAAGGGGTAATCGTCAGAGTTGTTCGTAGGCGGGCACGGTGAGGAAGTCGCCGAGCTGGTCGGCATGGGTCATTGCGCCGAGTAGCGCGGCGGCGGCGTCGGCGCGCGCGGCGCCGGGGTGCCGGCTGTCGCGCAGGCGATGGGTGTGCGCGGCGACGGCGTGGTCGAACAGGGCGAAGTCGATCGGCGCGTGGTCGGGGAATTCGAGATCTCCGTGATGGAGCCACTGCCACAGCTGCGCGCGGGCGATCTCGGCAGTGGCAGCGTCCTCCATCAGGTGGTGGATCGGCACGCAGCCCAGGCCATCCAGCCAGGCGGCGGTATAGCGCAGGCAGACCTCGACGTTGTTGTCGAAGCCGGCGCGGGTGACCGTGCCGGCCGGCGCGGCGAGCAACTGCTCGCGGCTCACCCGCACGTCCTCGCGCAGCACGCCGAGTTGATTCGGCGCGGGCATGTATTCGTCGAACACCGCTTGCGCCACCGGCACCAGCGCGGGATGCGCCACCCAGGTGCCGTCGTGGCCGGCCTTGACCTCGCGCAGCTTGTCGGCGCGTACCTTGGCCAGCGCGGCCTCGTTCGCGGCCTCGTCGCCCTTGATCGGGATCTGCGCCGCCATGCCGCCCATCGCGAACGCGCCGCGGCGGTGGCAGGTCTGGATCAGCAGCTCGGAATATGCCCTCAGGAATGGCACCGTCATCTGCACCTGGCCGCGCTCCGGCAGCAGACGGTCGCGGTGGCCGCGTAAAGTCTTCAGGTAGGAAAAGATGTAATCCCAGCGGCCGCAGTTGAGCCCGACCGCGCGGCGGCGCAGCGCGTGCAGGATCTCGTGCATCTGGAACGCCGCCGGCAGCGTCTCGATCAGCACGGTGGCCTTCATGCTGCCCAGCGGCAGTTGCAGCTCTTCCTCGGTGGCCGCCATCACCGCGTCCCACAGCGCGGCTTCCTCCATCGCTTCGAGTTTCGGCAGGTAGAAATACGGGCCGCGGTCGCTGCCGTGCAGCGCGCGGGCGTTGTGGAACGCGAACAGGCCGAAGTCGACCAGCGCGCCGGCCATCGGTTCGCCGGCCACGCTGAAGAACTTGTCGTGCAGGTGCCAGCCGCGCGGGCGCACCACCAGCACGGCCGGATTGTCGTTGACGCGGTAGCTCTTGCCCTCGGGCGAGGTGAAATCGATCGTGCCGTTCACCGCGTCACGCAGGTTGAGCTGGCCGTCCAGCTGATTGGCGAAGGTGGGCGCCGAGGAATCCTCGAAGTCGGCCATGAACACCTTCGCGCTAGAGTTGAGCGCGTTGATGATCATCTTGCGCTCGACCGGGCCGGTAATCTCGACGCGGCGGTCCTGCAGCGCAGCCGGGATCGGCGCCACCGTCCACTCGGCTGCGCGGATCGATGCCGTGTCGGCACGAAAATCCGGCAGGCCGCCGGCGTCATAACCGGCCTGGCGCTCGCGCCGGGCCTGCAGCAACTGCTGCCGGGTGGGCTCGAAGCGGCGGTGCAACCGGGCCAGGAAGTCCAGCGCCGCGGGGGTCAGGATGCCTGCGTAACGTGCCGGATCGGCGTGGATCTCGACGGTGCCGAGGTCAAGCCGTTCCTGTGGGACTGCCATGGGTTTGCTCCGTGTCGTGGGTGACTCGAAGCTAGGCCAGCAATCATGTATTTGACAAAGTGAATGTTTCAATCATAAATATTGATAAATTCAATCTGTAACACAATTGACTGAAATCATTCGATGAAAAAGCACGCGGGCACGCCAAACAAGTCAAAAAAAATACACCGCAGCGCAGCAAAAAAGCGCGCTGGCGGCGAGCCCGCCGACGCGGGCCGCTTCTACTACAAGGGCAACCGCCACAAGCAGCTGCGCGCCTTCGTCAGCGTGGTGAAGCTGGGCACGCTGACCCGGGCCGCCGAGGCGCTGTTCCTGTCGCAACCCACCATCAGCCTGCAGTTGCAGGCGCTGGAGCGCGAACTGGGGGTGAGCCTGCTGGAACGCCGTCGGCGGCGCATCAACCTCACCGACGCGGGCGAGGCGCTGTACGAGCTGGCGCGACCGCTGGTCGAGGGCTGGGATACGCTGGACCGTGACTTCCAGGCCCGGGTCAAGGGGTTGCAGGCCGGCCGGTTGACCATCGCTGCCGGCACCTCGACCATCCAGTACCTGCTGCCCGAGCTGGTACGCCGCTACCGCGAGCAGTACCCGGCCGTGCAACTGCAGCTGGCCAACGTCACCGGCAAGGACGGCCTGGCGCTGCTGCGTGCGGACGAGGCCGACTTTGCGGTCGGCTCGATGCTGGACGTGCCCAACGACATCGCCTGGGCGCCGGTGCAGCACTACGACCCGATGCTGATCATGCCGCCGGACCATCCGCTGGCGGCGAAGGAGAAGATCACGCTGGAGGACATCTCGCCGTACGGCCTGATCCTGCCGCCGCAGCGGCTGTCCACCTACCGCCTGGTCGACCTGGTGTTCCAGCAGCGCCAGGTTCCCTACCACGTGGCGATCGAGGTGGGCGGCTGGGACGTGATCAAGGAGTACGTGGCGATGGGCATGGGTATCTCGATCGTCACCGGCATCTGCATCACCGCCGCCGACCACGCGCAGCTCGCCGTACGCAATATGAAGCAGTACTTCCCGCAACGCGGCTACGGCGTGGTGATGCGCAAGGGCAAGTTCCTCAGCGCCGAGGCGCGCGCCTTCGTCGACCTGATCCGCCCCGGCCTGCTGACCCACCGCGACTACGATGAGCCTGGGCATTCGGGGCGTTGAGCAACAACCCCGCGGCGTTGCGGAAACGCCAGTTCCAGTCCTGAACCGGTCGCCGCGTGGTGGTCAGATGTTGCGGTGCTTGCCCCGGAACGGCGCGTAGAACGCGCGCAGGCGGGCGAGGTCCGCTTCCATGTCGGCGCTGGTGTCGAACAGCGGACCGAGCTGGATGGTCTTGTCGGGGTAATGGAATGCCACCGGGAAGATCGGCACGCCGGCCTCGCGGGCGATGCGCCAGAAGCCGCTCTTCCAGCGCTTCACCGGCTTGCGCGTGCCTTCCGGCGCAATGCCCAGCCAGAGTTTTTCGCGCTGGCGGAACTGGTCAATCATCTGCTCGACCACGCCTCTGGCGGCGCCGCGGTCGATCGCCATGCCGCCGAGCCGGCGCAGCAGGCCGCCGAGCAGTCCGCGGAACAGTTCCTGCTTGGCCATGAAGTGCACGTCGGCACCGATCGCCACCTTGAGCAGCAGGCCCCACACGCCGTCCCACCAGGACGAATGCGGCGCGACGATCAGCACCAGTTTCGGCACATCGGGAAACTCGCCGGCCAGGCTCCAGCCGCGCAGGCGCAGCACGGCGCGGCAGGTCTTGCGTTGCCAGCCGTCGCGCAACCTGGGCATTTGCGCCGGCAACTGGTCCGGCGTAAACAGGCGTCCCCTCATTCGAGGTCCGGTTTGCGCGAACGCGTCTGCTTGATCTTGCCGCGCTGCTGCTTGCCGGCCAGGCGGCGCTCCCTGGAGGCGCGGGTCGGCTTGGTGGCCACGCGCTTCTTTGGCGGCAGCAGCGCGCCGCGGATCAGTTCGGCCAGCCGCTCGCGCACGTCATCGCGGTTGCGCCCCTGATCGCGGAAGCGGCGGCCCTGGATCACCAGCACGCCGTCGGCGGTGAGCCGGCGATCGCGCCGGGCCAGCAGCCGCTCGCGCACTTCGTCCGGCAGCGAGGGCGAGCTTGCCACGTCGAAGCGCAACTCCACCGCGCTTTCGGTGCGGTTCACGTGCTGCCCGCCGGGACCGTCCGCGCGCAGGAAGCGCTCGACCAGTTCGGATTCGGGCAGGGTGAGGGTGCGGCTGATGGTCAGCATGCGGGAAGTGTAGGGGATCGAATCGGTGGGCCGAAACGGGGATGCCGCTGGTGCGGCAGGAGCCCGCTGGCGGGCGATGCGGTTGCCTTTGCGAATCCCGAATCCCGAATCCCGAATCCCGGCTTTCAAGGCATCGCCCGCCAACGGGCTCTTACGGATTTTTCAGCGCAGTCGACCAGTCGAAGCGCTCCAGCAAGGTGCGGTACTCGCCATCGAGCGGCGCCTGCAGCGACATCGACTCGCTCGTCTGTGGGTGGCGGAAGTCCAGCCGCCACGCGTGCAGCAGCATCCGGTGGCAGCCGAAGTGTTGCTTGTACAGCCGGTTGTGGTCGCCGCGGCCGTGCTGGCAGTCGCCGATCACCGGGTGGTGGATGTGCGCCAGGTGCTTGCGGATCTGGCGGAAGCGGCCACTTTCCGGCTCGGCCAGCAGCAGGGCGTAACGCTGTTGCGGGTAGCGGCCCAGCGCGATCGGCACCCCGACCGTGGCCAGCCGCCGGTAGTGCGTGCGCGCCTCGCGGCGCGGGCCGGTTTCGCGCGAACCGGGCAGCGGGTAGTCGATCACGCCTTCGGCTGGTTCCGGCCAGCCGCGCACCACGGCGAGGTACCGCTTGTGCATCAGGCGGCCCATGAACTGCCCGCCCAGCGCGGCGGCGACTTCTTTGCTGCGCGCCACCAGCAGCACGCCGCTGGTGGCGCGGTCGAGCCGGTGCGCCAGGTACACGCTGTCACCCACCTGTTCGCGCAGCAGGTCGATCAGGAACTCCTCCGCGTTGCCGACCATCTTCGAACGATGCACGGCAAGGTTCGCGGGCTTGTTCACCGCGATCAGCGCATCGTCCTGGTAGAGAATGTCGAGCATTTGCCTGAGCTTTTTGTGTGTAGGAGCCCGCTGGCGGGCGATGCCTTGAAAGCCGGGATTGGGGATTCGGGATTCGGGATTCGCAAAGGCAACCGCATCGCCCGCCAGCGGGCTCCTACGGAAGCGGTCAGCGCGAGCGTGGCCAGCCGATCGCGAACGCGAGCAGGCCTGCGATGCCGGCGCCCAGCGGGAGCCAGATACCGTGTTGCGGCGCCAGTGTCCACAAGAGGGTCGAGCCGATCAGCGAGGCGCTGCCGAGCAGGCCGCAGGCGAGCAGCTTGTGCTGGCGGCGGGCGATGTCCAGGCTCAGCTTCAGCGCCAGCGGATCGCTCGCCACGCGTGGCTCGCCGCGCGCGAGCCGGCCCAGCGCGTCGCGCACCAGCCCGGGGAATTGCGGCGCCTCGTGCAGCCATTCCGGCAGCCGCCTGCGCACCTCGCGCAAGGTGTGTCGCACGCTGTAGCGTTCGCGCAGGATGCGTTTCAGCACGGGATGCGCCACCGCCCAGATGTCGATCTCCGGATCGAGCATGCGGCCGACGCCCTCGATGTTGAGCAGGGTCTTCTGCAGCAGAATCAGCTGCGGCTGCAGGGTCAGCTGGAAGCGGCGCGCGGTCTGGAACAGCTTCACCACTAGCTCGGCCAGCGAGATTTGTGCCAGCGGGCGGGTGAAGTACGGCTCGCACACCGTGCGCACCGCCGCTTCGAGCTCGTCCAGGCGCACGTCGGCGGGCATCCAGCCGGCGTCCACGTGCAGCTTGGCGATGCGCGCGTAGTCGCGTTCGAACAGCGCGATGAAGTTCTGTGCCAGCCAGTACTGGTCGGCCTCGGGCAGCGAGCCCATGATGCCGAAGTCCAGCGCAATGAAGCGCGGTTCGCCGACGCGCGACGGGTCGACCCAGATGTTGCCGGGGTGGGCGTCGGCGTGGAAGAAGTTGTCGCGGAACACCTGCTCGTAGAACACCCGCACGCCCTTGGCGGCGAGCGCCTTGCGGTCCAGCCCGACGGCGTCGATCGCGGCGATGTCGTCCGAGCTGATGCCGTGCACGCGCTCCAGCGTCAACACGCGCGCACTGGTCAGCTCCCAGTGCACCTCGGGCACGTAAAGGTCGGTGCCGCTGGCGAAATTGCGCTTGAGCAGGCTGGCGCTGGCGCCTTCGCGCTGCAGGTCCAGCTCGTTCTCCAGCATCTTTTCGACTTCGGCCACCACGTCCAGCGGGCGGATCTTGTCGGCGTTCGGGTGCCAGCGTTGGGCCAGCTCGCCCAGCGAGCGCAGCAGCTTCACGTCGCGGGCGATCTGCGCGTCGATACCGGGGCGCAGTACCTTCACCACTACCTCGCGGCCGTCGTGCAGCGTGGCGGCGTGCACCTGGGCGATCGAGGCGGAGGCCAGCGGCATTTCGTCGAATTGGGCGTATAGATGGCCAATCGGCAATTTCAGTTCACCCTCGACGATGGCCCGTGCTTCGCTGCCGGGGAACGGCGCGACCTGATCCTGCAGCAGCGCCAGCTCGTCGGCGATGTCCGACGGCACCAGGTCACGGCGGGTCGACAGCACCTGGCCGGCCTTGACGAAGATCGGCCCCAGCTCGGTCAGCGCGTGGCGCAGGCGCGCACCGCGCGGCAGGCCACGGATGTCGATGCGCGGACGCGCCACCAGCGGGCGCAGCAGCTTCAGCGGACGGTACAGGTGGGTGGCATCGACCAGTTCGTCGAGCCGGTACGCCAGCAGCACCGAGGCGACCCGCAGCAGGCGCGGCACCACCTTCAGCGGCGTCACGCGGCGTGGTCCTGCAGGCGCTGCAAGAGGCGCTGCACGCGCGATTCCAGCCGTTCGCTGCGTTCGCGTACGTCGTCCACACCGTCGAGGAACCCTTCGACTTCGCCTGGCGCCATGGCCACGCGAACCTCGTCGCGTAGCCAGTCGGCGCTGTCCTCGGTGAGATGGCTGGCGGTCTCGCGGGCGTGGGTGAGGCCCTTGCGCACGGCTGCCGCCAGCGGCACGCCGAGCACGTCGCCGAACGTGCGCGCGAACGCTTCCTCGAAATCCGGGGCGAACTTGCCGGCCAGCTTTTCCAGTCGGCGTGCCAGCTCGGCGTCGCCGGCGATCTCCACCTTGCCCGGCGCGACGCCGCCGTCGTCGCGGCGGAACATCATCGCCAGCAGGCTGCCCGGCGTGGCGGCCACCTTCAGCTGGCTGTCTTCGTGCGGCGGGCCCACCTTCAGCCGCGCGTCGTCGACGGTCACCGCCAGCGCGATTTCCGGCCCGCGCAGGTGCAACTGCACGCTGCGACCGTTCAACGCCGCCAGCCGTTGCTGCGTGTCGGGGTCCAGCGACAAGGTATGGTTCAGCGCGGTTTCCAGCGCGCGGCCAGCGAGCTTGCGCAGCGGTTGCGGCAACCAGGAGTTGGGAGTGGCGGCGTTCATGCGGCGATTGTAGCGGGGCGGCGCGGGCGCCGCGGTAAGAGGGAATGGGGAATGGGGAATAGGGAATAGGTAGAGTGCTTTATGGCCAGCCTGAAAGATGCCGCGAGTACCGGCGCTCTTTCTTCTGCTCTTATTTCCTATTCCCCATTCCCTATTCCCTGCTCCCAGCCGCTCCAACGAAGCCGAGTTGGCGCCACGCTTCGTAGACGGCCACGGCGACGGTGTTTGACAGATTCAGGCTGCGACTGTCCGGACACATCGGCAGGCGCAGGCGCCGTTCGGCGGGAATGGATTCCAGCACCTCACCCGGCAGGCCGGCGGTTTCGCAGCCGAACAGCAGCGCGTCGCCGTCGGCGAAATGGGCGTCGACGTGGGCGACGCGGCCGCGGGTGCTGAAGGCGAACACCCGCGGCGCGCCGATCGCGTCGAGGCAGCTGGCCAGGTCGTCGTGCACCGCGACGCTGGCGTACTCGTGGTAGTCCAGCCCGGCGCGGCGCAGGCGGGCGTCGTCGAGCGCGAAACCGAGCGGACGGATGAGGTGCAGCGCCGCGCCGGTGTTCGCGCACAGGCGAATCACGTTGCCGGTGTTCGGCGGGATCTCGGGGCGGAACAGGATGATATGGAGCATCCCGCCATTATCGCGTGTGCGGGCTGGGTTGCGGCGTACGCTCAGCCGCCGACCAGCGGACAGACCACGCCGTCCGCGGGCAACGCGCAACTGGTCGGCCCGGCCAGCAGGATCGCCGCGACGCTGCCGTGGGTAGCGAGCTGCACCGAACCCGGGGCGATCGTCATCATCGCGCCGAGGATCAGGCCGCAGACCGCCAGGCAGGCGATGAACAGGCCGTGCAACATCAAGGTCTCGAATTTCATGGGTCATGGCTCCGATGAATGAAGGGAAGTCCTTGCCAAGCCGTTGGAGCAATCCCCGTGCCAGGTCGCGTTACGTGTACAAGTTGTTGATTTGGCGCGGTTCAACAACCCGGTGGCGCGGGCGCAGGATTGTCCGCGGACAGTCGTCCGCCCGCCGGCGGACAGCCGGACAGGTCGGCGGCGACCTGTGCCGCAAGTCATTTGCGATGCCATCGGGGTGCCGCTAGCCTGCGTGGACTTGTCCGTGAAAAGGAGGTTCACCCGTGAAAAAGAAGCCCCTTGTGCTGCTCGTCGCCGGCCTGCTCAACCTGGTTGGCGGTGTACCGCTGGCCCTGGCCGCTCCCACTCCCGACAGCGCTGTCGCGGTCGCGCTGACCCAGCAGATCCCCGAGCTCGCCTGGACCCGCTTCATCCTGCCGAACGGCCTGACCGTGGTGGTGCATGAGGACCGCAAGGCGCCGGTGGTGGCGGTGAGCGTGTGGTACCACGTCGGTTCGTCGTACGAGCCGAAGGGCAAGACCGGTTTCGCGCACCTGTTCGAGCACCTGATGTTCCAGGGCTCGGAGAACCACAAGGACGAATTCTTCAAGCCGTTCGAGCTGGCCGGCGCCACCGACCAGAACGGCACCACCTGGCTCGACCGCACCAACTACTTCGAGACGGTGCCCACCAGCGCGCTGGACATGGCGCTGTGGATGGAATCGGACCGCATGGGCCACCTGCTCGGCGCGATCGGCCAGCCGCAGCTCGACGAGCAGCGCGGCGTGGTGCAGAACGAGAAGCGCCAGGGCGAGAACCAGCCCTACGGCCGCGCCAGCGAGCTGATCCAGGCCGAGGCATTCCCGGCCAACCACCCGTACCACCACGACACCATCGGCTCGATGGACGACTTGAACACGGCCTCGCTGGGCGACGTCAAGCAGTGGTTCCGCGACTACTACGGCGCGGCCAACACGGTGGTGGTGCTGTCCGGCGACATCACGCCGGCGCTGGCGAAGGAGAAGATGCTGACGTACTTCGGCGACATCGCCGCCGGCCCGCAGGTGCCGCGGCCGCAGCCGTGGGTGGCGCCGCGCACGCAGTCCACGCGCGGCTCGATGACCGACAACGTGGCGCAGGTGCGCATCTATCGCGAGTGGAACGTGCCCGGCCGCGGCAGTCGCGACGAGAACCTGCTGGAACTGGCCGCCGCCGTGCTGGGCGGCAGCAAGACCTCGCGGCTGTACCAGCGGCTGGTCTACCGGGACAAGCTGGCCGACGACGTCTCGGTCGACGTCGAGCAGCACGTGCTGGCCAGCCTGTTCAACTTGCAGGTGGACGTGAAAAAAGGCGCCGACCCGGCCAAGGTCGAGGCAGCGATTGCCGACGAGTGGCGGAAATTCCTGAAGGACGGCCCCAGCGCCGACGAGCTGGCGCGGGTCAAGACGGAAACCCGCGCCTCGTTCGTGCGCGGGCTGGAGAAGGTCAACACGCAGGCCTCGATCCTGGCCCAGGGCCAGCTGTATCGCGACGACCCGGGCGCGTACCTGAAGGACTTCAGGGAGTACATGGCGGCTACGCCGGCGCAGGTCAGCGCGGTGGCGAACAAGTGGATCGCCAGGGGCGACTACACGCTGACCGTGGCGCCGGGCAAGGTCGAAGCCACCGACATGGCCACCGTGGCCGGCCGCGCCGCAGCCAGCGGTGCGCTGGCGCCGGTGCTGTCGGCGAAGGGCGACTACCGCTTGGTGAAGAGTGATCTCGACCGCAGCAAGGGCGTACCCGAGGTCGGCGTCTTCCCGGACCTCAGCTTCCCCGCCTTGCAGCGCGGCAAGCTGGACAACGGCGTCGAGGTGATCCTGGCCGAGCGCCACACGGTGCCGGCGGTGCAGCTGCAACTGCTGTTCGACGCCGGCTACGCCGCCGACCAGGGCCGCAAGCTCGGCACCTCCAGCTTTACCATGTCGATGCTGGACGAAGGCACCAAAACGCTCGATTCGGTGGAGATCGCGAAGCGCAAGCAGCGGCTTGGTGCGATCATCGCCAGCGGCTGCGGGCTGGACTACTGCAACGCCACGCTGAACGCCCTGGACGACCAGCTGAAGCCGTCGCTCGAGCTGTTCGCCGACATCGTGCGCAACCCGGCGTTCCGCGAGGCCGACATCGGCCGCCTGCGCGGCCAGTGGCTGGCGCGCATCGCGCAGGAGAAGAGCCAGCCCACCGGCATCGCGCTGCGCACCCTGCCGCCGCTGCTGTACGGCAAGGGCCACGCCTATGCGATCCCGTTCACCGGCACCGGCACCGAGGCGTCGATCACGTCGATCACCGCCGCCGACATGCGCGCGTTCATGGGTGACTTCATCCGCCCGGACAACCTGCGCATCCTGGTCGCCGGCGACACCACGCTGGACAGGATCATTCCGCCGTTGAACGCCGCGTTCGGCAACTGGAAGGCGCCGGTCGGCAAGGTGCCGGCGAAGAACATCGGCAAGGTCGCACCGCCGAAGCAGGTGCGCGTGTACCTGGTCGACCGCCCCGGCGCGCAGCAGAGCCTGATCCTCGCCGGCAGCCTGGCGCCGTCCACCGAGGCACCCGACAACCTGGAGATCCAGACCATGAACGGGGCCTTCGGCGGCACCTTCACCTCGCGCCTCAACATGAACCTGCGCGAGGACAAGCACTGGGCCTACGGCGCCTTCAGCTTCCTGCAGAACGCGCAGGGCCAGCGCCCGTTCATGCTGTATGCGCCGGTGCAGACCGACAAGACTGCGCCGTCGGTGGCCGAGATGCTGAAGGAGGCGAAGGCGGTGATCGGCGACCAGCCGCTGACCGCGCAGGAGATCGGCAAGATCAAGGTCGGCGACGTGCGCAGCATGCCGGGCAGCTACCAGACCACCGCGGCGGTGATGGGCGCGCTGCAGGGCATCGCGCTGTACAAGCGGCCGGACGATTACGTGCAGACCCTGAAGTCGCGCATCGAGGCGCAGACCGATGCGTCGGTGGAGGCGGCGGCGAAGCAGGTCATCCACCCCGACCAGCTGACCTGGGTGATCGTCGGCGACCTCAACAAGATCGAGGCGCCGATCCGCGCGCTGAAGCTCGGCGAGGTGCAGGTACTCGACGCCGACGGCAAGCCGGTGAAATGAGTCCGTGCGTGGCGCTGGTATCCGCCGCCGCCACGCGTTGTGCATCGGTTGGGGGACGCGCCGCCGTCCCCGCGCTAGGATGGAGGCTGGGCCGGCAACGCCCGGCCTCCTTCATGTCCAAGCCACCGTCGCGGAGCCACCCATGCGCAAGACCCTGCTGTTGCTCGTCCCCGTCCTCCTGCTCGGCGCCTGCAGCTGGGGCATCACCCTGGACGACGCCGCCAAGAACGTGCGCACGGCGTGGAGCGGCGACGTCTCCTCCTGCCGCGAGCTGGGCAAGGTCACCGTCTCGGTGATGAGCCGCGTCGGCCCGGTCGACCGCAACGACATCAAGGTGCGCGACGAACTGGAAGTGATGGCCCGCAACGAAGCCGCCAAAATGCACGCCGACACCATCAAGCCGCTGGCCGAACCGGCCGACGGCTCGCAGCCGTGGGGCGCGTACCAGTGTGGCGCCAACCGGCCCGCGCCGACCGGCGTGCCGGCCAGGTCCAGCTCGGCGCCGGGACAGACCCAGACATTCCCCATTCACGGCGGCTGAGCAGTTCCCGTCCGATCATCGGAAGGCGCCTTGGGGCGCCTTTTTTCATGCCCGCGGCGCCGGCTGCTTGCCTGGCGGCGGGGACATGCATAACATACACATATTGATATTACATAAATTGATAGAATCCATAGCAGCTAGTTGAACCATCCCATGAACAGTTTCCTCGCCACCGAGCAACGGCTTGCCGTCACCTGCCGCCGCCACCCCGCATTTCCGCGCGAGCCGGCGGTGCTGGTGCGGCTGGTCAAGCACGCCTACAAGCAGTTGCATGACGACGCCAATGCCCTGCTCAAGCCGTGGGGCATCAACCATCCGGAATACAACTTGCTGATGATGCTGTACGGCACCGAGGGGTACGCGCTGAACCCCACGCAGCTGGCCGAGGCGGCGGGCGAAAAATCCGCGAACATCACGCGGCTCGGCGACGCACTGTGCGACAAGGGGCTGATCGGGCGCGACGGCAGCAGCGAGGACCGGCGCAAGGTCACCTTCACCCTCACCGAGGCGGGCGTGGCGATGGTCGAGAGTTTCCTGCCCGGGGTCTGCAGTCTGCTGGAACGGCAGGGCGCCGGCCTGTCGCCGCGCGAATTGGCCCAGCTGGAAAAGCTGCTGAGGAAGTTCCTGGATCACCTCGGACAGAGCTGAGACATGTCCGCCGCCGCCGTCGAATCCGCGCAGCGACCATCGCGCCAGCCGTGGCTGGCCGACTTCCTCACCGGCGAGGGCCAGTCGTGGATCTTCGTGCTCAAGGCCGCGCTGGCGCTGTACGTGGCGACCTGGCTGGCGATGTGGCTGCAGCTGGAAAAGCCCTCGACCACGATGATCACCGTGCTGCTGCTGATGCATCCGCAGAGCGGCATGGTGCTGGCCAAGAGCTTCTACCGGGCGATCGGCACGTTGGCCGGCAGCGTGTTCGGCGTGCTGCTGATGGCGCTGTTCCCGCAGCAGCGCGAGCTGTTCCTGCTGTCGCTGTCGCTATGGGTGGCGCTGTGCGCCGGCGGCGCCACGCTGTACCGCAACTTCATGTCCTACGGCTTCATGCTGGCCGGCTACAGCGCCGCGATCGTGACCATGCCGGCGATCACCAACCCGCTCAACGTGTTCGATTCGGCGGTGATGCGGGTGAGCGAGGTGCTGCTGGGCGTGATCGTAGCCGGCGCGGTCAGCGACCTGGTCCTGCCGGGCCGCCTGCGCGAGGTGTTGCGACGCAGTGCGCGCGAACAGTTTGGCCACTTCCTGGATTTTGCCCGCAACAGCACCGGCGGCGCGATCGCCCGCGCCGACATGGAGCAAGCCTACCTGCGCTTCGTGCGCGCGGCGGTGCAGCTGGAAAACCTGCGCGCCGCGGTGATCTTCGAGGACCCCGAGGCGCGCGCGCGCAGCAGTCGCATCCGCCTGATCAACCAGCTCTACATGGCGGCCACCACCACCTTCCAGTCGGTGCATCACCTGATCAACCGGCTGCAGCGCAGCGGTCGGGCCGACGTCGCCGATGCATTGGTCGCGCTGTACCAGCCGATCGGCCAGGCACTGTCGCCGGAACCGGCGCAGCAGCACGACCCGGCGGTGCTGGCGCCGCGGCTGCAGGCCTGCGAGCGGAGCGTGCCGGCGCTGGCGCAGCAACTGCGCGCCACGCTGCCGCAAGTCGCGCAGACCGATTTCGACACCGGCGCGATCCTGCTGCAGCGCTTCGCCGACGAGCTGCGCGATTTCACCCTGGTCGAGAATTCGCTGCGTGCCAAGCGCCTGCGCGGCAACGTGGAGCGGGTGCAGTTCCGCCGCGGCAACGACCATGTCGGCGCCGGCCTGGCGGTGCTGCGCACTTTTTTCACCATGACCGCGCTGAGCGCGTTCTGGCTGGCCAGCGGCTGGCCGCATGGGGCCAGCGCGATGCTGATCGCCACGATCTTCGCCGGCCTGCTGTCGATGGCGCCGAACCCGGTTTCGACGGCGTTCCGCACCCTGTTCGCGCAGGGGCTGGGCATGGCGGCGGCATTCGTCGTCACGTTCGGCTTGCTGCCGAGTTGCGACGGCTACGCCATGTTCGTCATGGCCACGCTGCCGTTGCTGATTCCCGGCTACTACGTGCAGTCGAAGCCGGCGGTTTCGACCACGGGCGTGGGCTATGGCATCGGTTTCGTCTCCAGCATGCTGCTGACCAACCAGATGAGCTACGACCCGGCGTTCTTCCTCAACGAGGCGATCGCGCAGCTGGCCGGGTTCGCGCTCAGCGCGGTGGCCTTCATGGTGATTCCCGCGATCACCGGCAGCGGCTGGCAGCGCGCGCGCCAGCTGCGCCAGTTGCGCCGGCAGGTGGTGCAGGCCGCCAGTGCGCCGCTGGCGGGGTTGGCGTACCGCTTCGAGAGCGTCAATCGCGACCTGTTCCTGCAGGTGGTGACGTATACCCGGCCGGACAGCCGCGAGTCGCGCGACCTGCTGGCCTGGGCGCTGACCGTGCACGAGTGCGGCCGCGGCCTGATCGAACTGCGCCAGGACATGGCCGGCAGCCTGTTGCCGGCTACGGTGGAGCAACTTGCGCAGCAGGCGGTGCAGGCCGTGGCAAGGCTGTTCGAGGCGCCGGACCACGTGCGCTGGCAGCAGGCCGAGCAGGCCGTCGCCGCGGCGATCATGGGAATCTTGCGCAACCAGCCGGGCGCACAGTCCGGCAGTCGCCGCATGCTGTTGCACCTGCATCAACTGCGCAGCGTGCTGCGCGACGACGAGTCGGCGTTGGCACCGTACATGCCCACGGCGGCGGAGCCTGCCCATGCCTCTTGAAATAGTGATCGGCGGAGCCATGATGCCCAGCCTTGTCGTGGTCTTCGGCGGCTGCCTGCTGCTGATGTGGCTGCTCGACGCGGTGATCGGCCGGCTCGGCCTGTACCGCTACGTACTGCATCCGTCACTGGTGCGGCTGGCGCTGTTCGTCTGCCTGTTCGGCGCCGCCGGACTGCTGCTGATCCACTGAGTCCATGCCCATGAACAACAAACCCCTGCTGCTGCGCATTGCCGTCACCAGCGTCGTCGTCATCGTCGCCGCCCTGCTTGGCCACGCCCTGTGGAAGCACTACCTGTATTCGCCGTGGACACGCGACGGTCGCGTGCGCGCCGAAGTGGTGCGGATCGCGCCGGATGTCTCCGGCCTGGTTTCCGCCGTGGCGGTGAGCGACAACCAGCTGGTGCGCAAGGGCGACCTGCTGTTCGCCATCGACCCCGCCCGTTTCCGCTACGCGGTCGACCAGGCGCAGGCCAACCTGGACGCTGCCGAGGCCAGCGCCCGTGCCGCCGGCGCCAACATCAGCGCAGCGCTGGCCAGTGCCGCGGCACGCAAGGCCGAGTACCAGATGCGTGCGGAAGAGGCCGCGCGCCGCCAGCACCTGGGCGACGTCATCACCCGGGAGGAACGCACCGACGCCGCGGCCGTCGCCAATTCCGCCCGCGCCACCTGGGCGCAGGCTCGGGCCGGCGGCAGCCAGGCGTCGGCGGTACGCGAGCAGGCGCAGGCCGCGGTGGAGCAGGCGCAGGTCGCGCTGGATCGGGCGCGGCTCGATCTGGAACGCACCGAGGTACGCGCGCCGGTGGACGGCTACGTCACCAACCTCGATGTCCGCGTCGGCGACTATGCTGCCACCGGTAGTCCGCGGCTGGCGCTGATCGACAGCCACAGTTACTACCTGTACGGCTACTTCGAGGAAACCAAGCTGCCGCAGTTGCACGTGGGCGATCCGGTCGACATCCGGCTGATGGCCGGCGGCGTGAGGCTGAAGGGCACCATCACCGGCATCGCGCGCGGCATCACCGACCGCGACAACCCCACCGGCAACGACCTGCTGGCCGACGTCAACCCCACCTTCAACTGGGTGCGGCTGGCCCAGCGCGTGCCGGTGCGCATCGCGATCGACACCAGCCACCTGCCGGACGACACCCTGATCGCCGCCGGCATGACCGCCACCATCGAGGTGCAGTCGCGCGCGGCCGACAGGCAGCGGCGGTAGGCATGCCAGGCGTGGTTTGCGATGATGCGCGCTGTTGCCTGCCGACTCCGCCATGAACAAGTTGCTCACCGCACCGGGTCGTCTCGCGCGCCGCATGTTGCCGCTCCGGCGCAAACCGCGCTCACACGCCGATCTGCCGTTCTTCGCGGTGCCCGCCGAAGCCATCGCCGTGCTGCCCGATCCGGCCGCGTTCCGGCAGACGCTGCTGCGGCTGATCGCACAGGCCACGCGGCGCGTCGTGATCGTGGCGCTGTATCTGCAGGACGACGACGGCGGCCGCGAGGTGCTCGATGCGCTGCATGAGGCGAAGCGGCGTGTGCCGGGCTTGCAGGTATCCGTGTTCGTCGACTGGCATCGCGCGCAGCGCGGCCTGATCGGCAAGCAGAAAAGCGCAGGCAACGCGGGCATGTACCGCGAGGCCGCCGCGCGGTTCGGTACGGGCGTCGAGGTCTACGGCGTGCCGGTGCAGAACCGCGAGCTATTCGGCGTGCTGCACTTGAAGGGCTTCGTGATCGACGACGCGGTACTGTACAGCGGTGCCAGCCTCAACGATGTCTACCTGGCCCGGCACGGGCGCTACCGGCTCGACCGCTACCACCTGCTGCAGCATGCCGGCCTGGCCGATGCGATGGCCGGGTTCGTGCAGCAGCACTTTATCGGCAGCGAAGCCGTGCAGCGGCTGGACGTGGTCGAGGTGCCGTCCACGCGATCGCTGCAGCCGGCCATCCGCGAGTTGCGCCAGGACCTGCAGCGCGCCGCGTACGCAATTCCGCCCGATATCCTGGGCGCCGGCGAGGTCGCGGTGACGCCGCTGCTGGGCTTCGGCCGCGCCGACAACGCGCTGAACGCGACGCTGCTGGACCTGCTGCGCGGCGCGCGCGAGCGGGTGCTGCTGCTGACGCCTTACTTCAACCTGCCGCGGCCGGTGCGGGTGCTGCTGGGCCAGCTGCTGCGGCGTGGCTGCCGTATCGACATCATGGTCGGCGACAAGATCGCCAACGATTTCTACATTCCGCCGGGGCAGCCATTCAAGACCATCGGCCTGCTGCCGTACCTGTACGAGAACAACCTGCGCCGCTTCGCGCGGGCGCATCGCCGGCAGATCGACAGCGGCCAGCTCAACCTGCATCTGTGGCGCGACGGCGACAACAGCTACCACCTGAAGGGCCTGTTCATCGACGACGACGTGGCCGTGCTGACCGGCAACAACCTCAACCCGCGCGCATGGTCGCTGGACCTGGAGAACGGCCTGGTACTGCGCGACCCGGCGCATCTGCTGCAGGCGAAACACGCGGCGGAGTGGGCGGCCCTGCGCCGGCATGCCACGCGGCTGAGCGATGACCGTGCGCTGGAAAGCCCGCGGCGCTACCCGGCCGAAGTGCGCCGTCTGCTGCGCCGGGTGAACCGTGTCCGGCTGGACCGGCTGGTCAACCGCCTGCTGTAGGCGCGCGCTCGCGGGCGATGCCTTGAAAGCCGGGATTCGGGATTCGGGATTCGGGATTCGGGATTCGAAAGAGCATCGCTCGCGAGCGGGCTCCTACGGTTCAGCCGGGCGGGCGGTGTCCGCCCTACGATGCGGCGAGCCGGTTCAGCCGCATGCCCAGCCAGTTCCCCACGTTCGGCCACTCGTCGGCGAGGATGCTGAAGCAGACGGTGTTGCGCAGGCTGCCATCGGTGCGGCGCTTGTGGGCGCGCAGCACGCCTTCGCGCTGCGCGCCGAGGCGCTCGATCGCGCGCAGCGAGTCCTCGTTGTTCTCGTCGGTATGGAAGGCCACCGCCACGCAGTCCAGCGCCTCGAACGCGTGCTCCAGCAGCAGGCGCTTGCAGGCGGTGTTGAGGTGGGTCCGCTGCCAGCGCCTGGCGTACCAGGTGTAGCCGATGGCCAGCCGCGGCAGCGCGGCGTCGATCTCGTAGTAGCGGGTGCTGCCGACGATCTCGCCGCTGCCGGCCTCGCGCACGGCGAACGGCAGCATGTGCCCCTCGGCCTGGCCCTGCAGTGCCTTCTCGACGTAGCCGTGCGCCTGGCCCGGTGGCGGCACGCTGGTGACCGCGAGGTTCCACAGCTCGCCGTCGGCCGCGGCGGCTTCCAGTGCGGGCACGTGGTCGAGGCTCAGGGGTTCCAGCACGACGTACTCGTCGTGCAGGCGGAGCGGGGCGAACGGGTTCATGGGGAGTCCGGTGTTCAGGCGTCGAGGTCGGGGATCAGCTTGCTCTCGAGCCGGGCGATGTTGTCCTTCAGCAGCAGCTTGCGCTTCTTCAGCCGGGTCAGCTGCAGCTCATCGCGGCCGATCGCCGCGTCGAGCCGCTCGATCGCCGCGTCGAGGTCGCGGTGCTCCATCCGCAACTCGGCCAGCAGATGAACGATCTCGGCGTGATCCTGAACCTGCATGGCGATGACGACTGCTGGGGCGATTTTCCTAGTTTAACGCCGTTTGCGGGGCGGTAGCGGGGCGCCCGGGCAGCTACAATAGGCGTTCTTCTCCGTCCGATGGGTCGTCATGTCCGTCCAGTTCGAGATCCCCTGTCCGTCGGCTGCCGAGAGCGGCAAGCTGGCCCGGCGCCTGCGTCGCCAGGTCGGCCAGGCGATCGGCGATTTCGGCATGATCGAGGACGGCGACAAGGTGATGGTGTGCCTGTCCGGCGGCAAGGATTCGCACACCCTGCTGGATCTGCTGCTGCAGCTGCAGGCAAAGGCGCCGGTGCGCTTCGAGCTGATCGCGGTGAACCTGGACCAGAAGCAGCCGGGTTTTCCCGCGCACGTATTGCCGGAATATCTGAAATCGTGCGGCGTGCCGTTCCACATCATCGAGCAGGACACCTACAGCACGGTGACGCGGGTGATCCCGGCCGGCAAGACCCTGTGCAGCCTGTGTTCGCGGCTGCGCCGCGGTGCGCTGTACACCTGGGCGGCGGCAAACGGCATTACCAAGATCGCGCTCGGCCACCATCGTGATGACATCCTCGCCACGTTCTTCCTCAACCTGTTCTACCAGGCGCAGCTGAAGGCGATGCCGCCGAAGCTGCGCTCGGACGACGGCCGCCACGTGGTGATCCGCCCGCTGGCGTATTGCCGCGAAAGCGACATCGCCGAGTATGCGGCGCAGCAGCGGTTCCCGATCATCCCATGCAACCTGTGCGGCTCGCAGGACAACCTGCAGCGCCAGGCGGTGCAGCGCATGCTGGCCGAGTGGGAACGCCAGCAGCCCGGGCGCAGCGAGAATATCTTCCGCGCACTGGGCCATGTGTCGCCCTCGCACCTGGCGGACCGCACGCTGTTCGATTTCGCGCTGGGCGTAGCGGCCGTGTGGCCGACCGACGCGACGGACGCCGCGGCCGCGCCTGGACATTCTTCCCATCCACCTGTCGAGTAACCGCCGTGTCCTTCTTTGCATCCGTTGAAATGGCCCCGGGCGATCCGATCCTGGGTCTCACCGAAACCTACCTGGCCGATCCGCGTCCGGGCAAGATCAACCTCGGCGTGGGCATCTACGTCGACGAGCAGGGTCGCATCCCGCTGCTGCCGAGCGTGCACGAAGTGGAGCAGGCGCTGACCGCCGCGGCGAAGCCGCGCGGCTACCTGCCGATCGACGGCATGCCGGCGTACAACCTGGCGACCCAGCGGCTGGTGTTCGGCGTCGACTCGCCGCTGCTGGCGGCCGGCCGCGTGGCCACCGCACAGACCGTCGGCGGCAGCGGTGCGCTGCGGGTGGCGGCGGACCTGCTCAAGCAGGTGGCCGGGGCGGGCGCGAAGATCGCCATCAGCAACCCCAGCTGGGGCAACCACCACGCGGTGTTCCGCACCGCGGGCTTCGCCCTGGTCGACTACCGCTACTACGACGCGGCCAGCCACGGGCTGGACTTCGCCGGCATGCTGGAAGACCTCGGCCGGCTCGAAGCGGGCACCGTGGTGCTGCTGCACGCATGCTGCCACAACCCTACCGGCGTGGATCTGGACACGACGCAGTGGCAGCAGCTGATCGACCTGCTGAAGGAACGCCGGCTGCTGCCGTTCGTCGACATGGCCTACCAGGGCTTCGCCCAGGGCGCCGACGCCGATGCCGCCGGCGTGCGGCTGCTGGCCGCGTCGGGGATCAAGGCGTTCGTGGTGGCCAACTCGTATTCGAAGTCGTTCTCACTGTACGGCGAGCGGGTCGGTGCGCTGTCGGTGGTCGGCGCCGACCGCGACGAGGCGGCGCGGCTGCTGTCGAAGATCAAGCAGACCATCCGCGCGAACTATTCCAGCCCGTCCACGCACGGCGCCGCGCTGGTCGCCGGCGTGCTCGGCAGCACGGAACTGCATGCGCGCTGGGAGCAGGAGCTGGGTGGCATGCGCGGGCGCATCCACGCCATGCGCGCGGGCTTCGTCGAGAAACTGGCCGCGCTCGGCGCCGCGGATTTCGGCTTCATCAACCGCCAGGCCGGCATGTTCTCCTACTCCGGCCTGAGCAAGGCGCAGGTGCACCGGCTGCGCGACGAGCACGCGATCTACGCGCTGGACAGCGGCCGCATCTGCGTGGCCGCACTGAACCGGGCCAACCTCGACACGGTGGCTGCGGCGGTCGCTGCCGTTTCCCGCTGATACTCCTGATCGTCATCCCGGCGAAAGCCGGCTCGCGAAGGCAGGATGCCGAAGCGAACGCCACAGGCGGCCCGAAGGGCTGGCCGCAGGAAGCGGCCAGTAATCCAGTGCCTTTGACCATGTCGAGGCGCTGGATTCCGGCTTTCGCCGGAATGACGGCTAAACCAGCTGCTTCTCGCAGCATTGAACCGGATACCGAATGTTCTTTCGCAACCTCACGCTGTTCCGTTTTTCCCCCGCCGTCGCCGCCGATCTCGACCGCATCGACGAAGTGCTGGCCGAGCACCGGCTGCGCCCGTGCGGGCCGCTGGAAATGTTCACCAAGGGTTTCGTGCCGCCGGTCGGCCGTGGCGAGGGCGAGCCGCTCACGCACACGGTGAAGCAGTGCACGCTGCTGACCGTGGGCGGCGAGGACAAGCTGCTGCCGGCCGCGGTGATCAACGACGAACTGCAACGCAAGGTGCAGAAGATCGCCGAGGAGGAAGGCCGCAAGGTCGGCGGCCGCGAGCGCAAGCGGATCAAGGAAGACCTGCTGACCGAACTGCTGCCGCGCGCGTTCGTGCGCAACTCGCGCATGTCTGCCTATGTCGACCGGAAGCACGGCTGGCTGGTGTTGGACACTTCCAGCCGCAAGTCGGCCGAGAACGCGCTGACCCAGATCCGCGAGGCGCTGGGCAGCTTCCCGGCGGTGCCGCTGGCGCCGGAGGAAGGCCCGCGCGTGCTGATGACCGACTGGCTGGCCACCGGCAACCTGCCGGCCGGGCTCACCCTGGGCGATGAGTGCGAGCTGCGCGACCCGGCCACCGCCACCGGCGCGATCGCACGCTGCCGCCGGCAGGACCTGGACGCCGAGGAGGTCAAGGAGCACCTGCGCAACGGCAAGCAGGTGTTCATGCTCGGTCTCACCTTCGATGAGAGGATCAGTTTCGTGCTGGGCGAAGACCTCATCGTGCGCAAGCTGAAGTTCCTCGACGTGGTGATGGATGAGCTGGGCGACAGCCAGCAGGACGCCCATGCCGAGCTGGATGCCGGCTTCGCCCTGCTGACGCTGGAGCTGGAGCGTCTGCTGGGCAAGCTGGAGGAGTGGTTCGGGCTGCCGCGCCCGGCCGATAGCTGAACGAGAAAGCCATATCGCCGGAACGTCCGGCGCGCCATACTTGGCGTCCGGCCGCTTGCGGGCGGCGGATTCCCCCGTTGATCAGCACAGGGCCGGGCAAGAAGCAGGCAGGATCATGGCGCAGCATCTGGAAGGCGACTGGCTGGAACTGGCCACCGTGGGCGGCAGCATCATCCGGGTGCTGAAGGCCGCCCATCCGCGTGCCCGTCGGCTGCGCCTCACGGTGACGCCGCAGGGCGCGAGGGTCACCTATCCGCTAGGCACCCACCCGGCCCAGGTCAGCGCGTTCCTGCGCAGCCACGCCGACTGGCTGGAGCAGAAGCTCGACGAGCTGAACCTGATCGTGAAGCCGCTGCCGCCGCTGCGCGTGGGCTACCCGTGCAGCTTCCCGCTGCGCGGCGAGACGGCGACGCTCGACTGGATCGAAGGCGCCTACCCGAAGGTCGAGCCACATGCGGCGGGGCTGACGCTGGTGATCCCGCGTCCGCACACCCGCGCGCTGCCGATCGCCCGCGGCCTGCTCGCCTCGCATCTGGAAGCGCTGATCCGCCGCGACGTCTCGCGCTGGCTGGCCGGCTACGTGCCGCAGCTGGGGCTGGCGCCCACCGCGCTGAAGATCCGCCCGATGAAAAGCCTGTGGGGCAGCCTGGACACGCGCGACCGCATCAATCTCGACCTCGCGCTGGCGCTGGCGCCGCCGACGGCGTTGCGCTACGTGCTGGTGCACGAGCTGTGCCATCTCAAGGTACGCAACCACTCGCCGCGGTTCTGGGCGCAGGTCGAGAACCTGTTTCCGGACTGGCGCGAGCAGCGCGACTGGCTGCGCCAGCACGGCGCGATCCTCAAGGCCGAACTCGACCGGCTGGTCGACGACGTGGCCGACTGACGTCCGCGTGCGGCCGGCTCAGTGGTTCCTGGGCCGGCGCACGTACTTCGTGCCCAGCAGCACATCCCACAGCAGCGTGGTGACGCCGAAGTTGCAGTCCGGGTGATAGTGGTGCACGTGGTGGGCGCCGGCCCAGCGCCGCAGCAGCGGCTGCTTGAAGCGCACGTGGTGGATGATGAAGTGGCTCAGGCCGTAGACGATGTAGCCGAAGGTGATCGCGCTGGCCAGCAGCAGGGCGAAGCCGGTCGGCATGACCAGCGCGACTACGCCGGCCAGCGCCAGCAGTACTGTCGGCGGCAGGAAGAACGGCAGCGAATCGTAGCCCAGTGGCCGCTGATGATGCATGTCGTGACCCTGCGTGAACAGCGGGATCCGCGTGTGGAACATCCAGCGATGGAAGAAGTACTCGATGAAGCTGAAGGCGAACAGGCCCAGCAGCAGCGCCAGCAGTGCGCTCCACGCGCCGCCCGCGTGCAGTCGCCAACCGGCGACCAGCAGCGCCAGACACAGGACGACATCCACCCCCAGCTCGGTCCAGTAGTTGGCGCGGGTGGCGGACATCCGCACCACCGCGTCGACGAAGATGCGCCAGGGATTCCGTTTCATCGCTTGCTGCACCGTCCTGCCTTCCTGCGCACGGGAACGCCAGGCCGCGGCGTCACGTCGGCATTCTCCCACGGTGTCACACGCGTTTCATTATGTCATGGCAGGGCGGCGGCGCTCCGTTCAGCATCCTGCAGGTGGCTGCCGCATCCCGCTCAGTGCGACAGCGCGAAGCCGGTGAGGATCTGCGCGGTCTGTTCGGGCTTTTCCAGCATCGGCATGTGGTTGCAGCCGTTGATGGTGCTGGTGCTGATCGCGCTGGCGGCGGTCAGGCCGTTGCGCAGGCTGTCCAGCGCGGAAATGTCCACGATCTTGTCGTCGTGGCACCACATGCCCAGCACTGGCATGCTGAGCCGGCCCAGCCGGTTCTGCACCGAAAGGTACTGACCCGGATCGCGCAGCTCGTTGAAGCTGCGCTCGATGAAGGCGCGGTCGCGCTGGTTGCGCTGGATGAACACATCGACGAAGCGGCCGGACAGGTCGAGCGGCTTGTCGAACGCCAGCGCGGTGGCACGCTCGAAGCCGGTGCGGTCGTCGAACACGAACGGGTTCCTGCCGGCTAGCGCCTCGCGGTCGAACGCGTTCACCTTGCCCTTCAGGCCGAACGCGTCGAGCAGCGCCAGCGCGGACACATGCTCGGGATGGTCGCTGGCATACACGCCGGCGATCGCACCGCCCATCGAGTGACCGACCAGCAGGAAGCGCTGCAGGCCCAGGGTTTGCACGAACGCGTCGAGGCGCCCGGCCTGGGCGTCGATGTTGTAGCTGGCGCCGGGCACCCGCGAGGACTCGCCCCAGCCGGGCAGGTCGGGGATGATCAGGTGGAAGTGCGGCGTCAGCAGCTTCGCCGTCTGCAGCCACAGGGTCTTGTCCGCGTCGAAGCCGTGCAGCAGCACGATGGTCGGCCCCTGGCCGCCTTCGTAGTAGACCCAGTGCGTGTCGCCGGCCTGCACCGAATGTTTCTCCAGGTGCGCCGCCATCACCTCGCGGGTGACGTGCGCCTGCAGCAGCCACTGCGGCGCAAACAGGTAGCTGCCGCCCAGCACGATGACCAGCAGCGCCACCAGCCAGCCCAGGAATTTCAACCGGCGCAGCAGCATGCGTTTCCAGAGCGGGGTGGTGCTGTTCGTCGATGGCGGCATGAGCACTCCTTGGTGAGGTGCGGATTTCACGCCCTCCCCTGCATAGCAGGGGAGGGCTGGGGTGGGGTGCTCTTGATCTTGATCGAAGATCAAAAGCTACCCCCTCCCGACCTCCCCCTGCCGAGCAGGGGGAGGAGCTTGGGTTACTTCGCTTTCTTTGCCTTGGCAATGATGCCCTCGACCACCTGCTGGGTCAGCGGGTGGTAGCCGCTCTTGGCCCTGGCGTAGACCTGCTCGGCGAAAGCCAGGCCTTCCGGCGTCTTCACGAAGGCCTTGTACAGCGGCGTGGAGAGGTAGATGCGGCCGATCCGTGTCATGTGCTCGGCGGCGGCGTCCCACACCGCCTTGTCGCCGGCGGCAATGGCGTGGCTATACCAGCGCATGCCGATCTCCGCGTTCGGCGTGCCGGTGAGGTGCCAGGCGGCGTCGAGTTCCTGCATCTTCGCCAGCGGCGGCGCGTCGGGCAGGCGGTCGAGGAAGTACATCCATTCCTGCGTGTTCCAGCCTTTCGCGTCGAGCTTGTCGGCGGCCAGCGAGCCGGCCAGGAAATCGCTGCGTTCGCGGTCGATCGCGTTGAAGCGTGGGGAATCCGGCAGCGGCGCATCCTTCGGGATGCCTTCGTCGTAGACCCAGACCTTCACCTCGTCCCAGCCCATCCTGCCGGGGTACTTCTCGATCAGGTTCGGCTTCAGGTAGTCGAGCATCTGCTCGGTGGTGATGCTCTGGAACGCGAAGTGGTGGAAGTAGCCCTTCAGGTAGGCGTCGAAGTGCTCGCGGCCGAAGCGCTGCTCCAGCGTGCGCAGGAACCACGAGCCCTTGTCGTAGGCCACGTCGGAGAGCGCATCGTCGGCGCCGATGCCGCGCGGGTCGGGCGCCAGCTTCTGCGCGTTGGCGGCCATCGCGCCGATGCCCTTCTGCAGCGCGCGGGCGGACAACAGCGCCTCCTCGTCGGCCAGCGCCTTGCCGTACACCGCCTCGGTGATGCGGCCCTGCACGTAGGTGGTGAAACCCTCGTTGAGCCAGATGTCGCGCCACGCGGTGCTGGTCACCAGGTTGCCCGACCACGAGTGGGCCAGCTCATGCGAGACCAGCGAGACCAGGCTCTTGTCGCCGACCAGCACGGTCGGCGTGGCGAACGTCATGTTCGGGTTTTCCATGCCGCCGAACGGGAACGACGGCGGCAGCACCAGGATGTCGTAGCGGCCCCACGCATACGGGCCGTACAGCTGCTCGGTGGCGGCAATCAGTTTCTCGGTGTCCTCGAACTCGTGCGCGGCGTTGTCGACCACCGACGGTTCGGCATAGACGGCCGAACGCGGCCCGGTTTCCTTCACCGCGAGGTCGCCGGCGGCGATCGCCAGCAGGTAGGACGGGATCGGGTGCGGCTGCTCGAAGCGGAAATCGCCGTCCAGCGGATGCTTCGCGTCGTTGAGCGCACTCATCACCACGCGTACTTCTTTCGGCGCGGTCACGTGTGCCTTGTAGGTGAAGCGGACCGCCGGCGAGTCCTGCAGCGGCACCCACGAGCGGGCATGGATCGACTCGGACTGTGAGAACATGAAAGGCAGCGTCTTGTCGGCGGTCTGCGTCTGCGTCAGCCACTGCAGGCCGGACGCCTCGGGCGAGCTGGTGTAGACGATGCGCACCTGCGCCGGATGCTTCGGCGTGGCGATGGTCAGCTTGCTGCCCAGCACCTTGTCGCGCGGGGCCAGCGCGTAGGTCAGCGGGGTGGTCTTGCCGTCGGCGGCCAGCGCCTCGACCCTGCTGATCTTCAGGTCGCGCGTGTCCAGCACCAGCGACTGCGCCTTGGGGTTCTTCCAGTCCAGTTTCAGCGTGGCCTGGCCGTCGAGCTGCCTGCGTGGGAAGTCGATCGCCAGGTCCAGGTCCAGATGAGTCACCCGCACCTGCTCGGGCTGGGCATAGGAGTTCGGGTCGTTGGCGCGGGCCGCCAACGGCAGCACGAGGGTGCCGAGGGCGAGGACGGAAAGCAGGCGCATGCAGCGGCTCCGGGTGCGGGGGAAAGGTGAGTATGCCATCGCGGCGCCTTGGCTGGCCCGCGACGGAAGCCCCGGGCCCGGTGGCGGAGGGCGCGCTGCACGAACTTTTTTCTTGCCGGCGAAAGGTGCAAGCTTGCCGAGCGAGCGGCGCATGACCGACGGCTGCGCGTCGGTGGCCTGGACCTGGGGAGGAAGCATGCTGATTGGCGCGGATGCACCGGCGACCGGCTACTTCATCGCGGCCTTGATCGCCACCACCGGCATCGCGTTCGCCTCCGGCGTGCAGTTCATGGTCATCGGCCTGTGGCGGCGGGGCGAGGGCATCTATCTTTCCTACGCGGCGCTGTGCCTGTGCATCGCCGTGCTGGCGCTGTGCAACGTGTTGCTGCTCGGCGCCCACGACCTGGCGCAGGCCACCGCCGCCTTGCGCTGGATGATCGCGGCAGCCATCGCCAGTTTTGTCCCGATGGTGGTGTTCATCCGCGCCTACACCGGTGCGGGCACCCGCTGGCGCGCGCTGGTCGGGATGAGCCTGCTGACGGCGGTTTTCCTGTGGGCCAACCAGACGGCGCCGACCACCTTGTTCTTCTCGCAGCTGCAAGCCGCCCAGCCCATCGTGCTGCCCTGGGGCGAGCGGCTGTACCGCGTCACCGGCGCGGGGTCGGCCTGGGGCGTCGCGTTCCATGCGGCCAGCTACGCGGTTTTCCTGTGGGCACTCGGCCGCGCGTGGGCGCAGTATCGCGGGGGCGATGCGCTGCGTGCCGTGCTGCTGGGCGGCTGCCTGCTGGTGCAGTTCATCGCCCTGCTGTGGGGCGATATCGCGGTCGACCTGCTCAGGTACCGGGCTCCGTACCTGGACGCCTTCGCCTTCCTGCCCTTCGTGCTGCTGGTGAGCCTGTCGCTGGCGGCGCAGATGCGCCAGCGCACGGCACAGCTCGAACATACCCGGCGACGGCTGGAGGTCGAGGAACATACCCGCCGTGCCGCCGAGCAGAGCCTGCGCCACCTTGCCTACCACGACAGCCTCACCGGCCTGCCCAACCGCGCCAGCGCGCTGAAGCGTCTGGCCGAGTGGCATGCCGACGCGCTGGCGTACGGCGGTTGCGGTGCCTTGCTGCTGATCGACCTGGACAACTTCAAGACCATCAACGACGGCCTCGGCCATCACGTCGGCGACCGCCTGCTGCAGGCCATGGCCGGGCGCCTGCTCGCCGCGACACCACCCGATGCGATGCTGGCGCGCCTGGGCGGGGACGAGTTCGTGCTGATGCTGGGGCTGCGCGAGCGCACGCCGCCCGAGATGCAGCTACGTGCCGAACGGGTCGCGCAGGACATGATCGCGCTGGTGTCCGAGCCGGTGATGGAGGGCAGGCGCGTGCTCGGGGTGGGGGCCAGCGTGGGCGTGGCGGTGTATCCCGTCGGCGAGGAGGATGTGGCCGACCTGCTGCGCCGCGCCGACATTGCGCTGTACCGGGCCAAGGCGGCCGGGCGCAACACGGTGCGGGTGTTCCTGCCGCCGATGCAGCAGGAGGCCGACCGCCGCCTGAGCCTGGAGCGTGGCCTGCGCGCGGCGCTGGAGCAGGATTGCATGGGCACGCAGTTTGCCCTGCATTTCCAGCCGCAAATCAGCGTCGATGACGAACTGCTGGGCGCCGAGGCGCTGCTGCGCTGGCGGCACCCGCAACTGGGCGAGGTGACGCCGGAGAAGTTCATTCCGCTGGCCGAGGAAACCGGACTGATCCACGCGCTCGGCGCCTGGGTCGTCGATGAGGCCTGCGCCCACCTGCGCGCCTGGGATCGCGACGGCGCCCCCTGCGGCAGGACTCTGGCGGTCAACGTGAGCGCCTGGCAGCTCGCCCATCCGCACTACGCCGCCCGGCTCGTCACGCAGGTGCGCGAAGCCGGCGTCGCGCCGGAGCGGCTGACCCTGGAGTTGACCGAGAGTGCCCTGCTGCAGGATTTCGACGGCGCGCAGGCCACGCTGCGCCAGCTTGCCGGCGCCGGTTTCAAGCTGGCACTGGACGACTTCGGCGTCGGTTACTCCTCGCTGAGCTACCTGCAACGCCTGCCGCTGGACGTCATCAAGATCGACCGTGCCTTTGTCGGCGAGCTGCAGGCCGATGCCGGCACTCCGCTGGCCGGCTTCATCATCGACATGGCGCACCGGCTGGGTATGGTGGCGATGGCCGAGGGCGTGGAGACCGCGTTCCAGCGCCAGGCGCTGGAACAGATGGGCTGCGACGGGCTGCAGGGCTACCTGATCAGCCGCCCGCTCGACGACGCCGGCTTCCGCCGCTGGGCCGCCGCCCACCGGCAGGCGCTGGTGCCTTGACGCGCGCACGGGAAGGCGTGCCGCCGCCGTCGCATCCGGGAGTCGTGGCGGATGAGGCTCAGCCCCATAGCGGTGGCTTGGCCACCATCAGCCAGAAGGTGGCGATCACCGCGAGGAACGCGGGCCAGCCCAGCGCGAACCAGGTACGCATGCAGCGATGGTAGGCCGGCGGCAGCGCCGTGCCGTCGCGCAGCGCGGTATCGGCAAGTTGGTGCGCCCGCCACTGCAGCCACACCACCGGCAACCAGCAGGCGCCGGCCAGCAGGTACAGCGCGATGGCCGCCTGCAGCCAGTGCGTGGCGAAGCCGAAACCCAGCTCGCGCATCAGCAGCACGCCGGTGACCGGCTGCGCGATCACCGCCGGTGTGGTGAACAGGAAGTCCGCACGCACCGTCAGCCTTGCCGCCACCGTGATGGCGGCGAGCTGGCCGCTGCGATGGGTGAACCACATCAAGAAGGCGGTGCCGAGCCCGGTGCCGAACAGCACGGTGGAGGAGAGGATGTGCAGGGTCTTCAGCAGAACATAGGTGTTCATCGGCGCTCGTCCGTGGCCAGCAGGATCGCCAGTGCCGCGATCAGCGGCAGGTTCTTCAGCAGGCCGCCGAATGGCGCCAGCCACTGCGCAGGCCACAGCAGGCCGACACCCAGCGTGTAGCCCAGCAGCATCGCCAGCATCGCGCCCAGCACCGGCCGCGGCCGCCAGCGCAGCAGGCACAGCGCGCCCAGCGAGAGGTCGACGCTGGCGGTCAGGCGCGTCAGCCATAGCGCCGCCTCGCCGCCCAGCGGGCTGCCGGCGGCCAACGCCTGCATCTCGTGCGCGGAGGTCGTCCAGCCCACCACGCCGGAGCCCAGCCACAGCAGGGCCAGCAGCACGCGCAGCAGCGGCAGCCAGCAGTACAGCCGCGCGTGCCAGCGATCCTGCACCTGGCTGGGCGCCTCGTTGAGCGCGCGTTGCAGCGACCGTGGCGACAGGCCCAGCGTGTCGCGCAGGCGCGCCACGGCGTCGGCGGCGCCCAAGTTGCCGCGCTCGAGCATGCGCAGCATGGTCCGGCCGAGCGGGCCGTCGCCCAGCCGCTCACCCAGCGCGGCGGCGAAGCGCGCCAGCGGCAGCGGCAGCGGCAGGATGCGCACGCGGCCGAAACCCAGCCAGCGCCGCCACGCCAGCAGGTAGTCGCGCAGGGGCATCACCTCGGGCCCGACCAGCTCGATGATGCGGCGCGCGACATCGGGGTGCGCCAGCGCGGCGATCACGGCGACGCCGACGTCCTCCGCGGCGATGGGTTGCAAGCGCTGGGTGCCGCCCGCCGGCAACGGCAGCGCGCCGGGCAGGGCCGCCAGCGCGCGCAGCAGCGAGCTGCCGCCGTAGGAGCCGCGCGCGCTGTAGACCAGCGAGGGGCGCAGCACCAGCCAATCCAGTTTCAGCGCGGCGAGTGCCGCGTCACCGCGGTGCTTGGAGGCGACGAAGTCGCCGTCGGCAGGGTCACCCAGCGCGGAGATCTGGATCGCCCGGTGCACGCCGCGCCGCACGCAGGCCTGGAACAGTGCCAGCGGTGCCTGCTCGTGCACGGCGGCGTAGGTGTCGGCACCGCGCTCGCGCAGGATGCCCGCGCAGTTCACCACCGCATCGATGCCGTCCAGCCGCGGCAGCCAGTCCTCGCAGCGCAGGTCACGCGTCATGTCGCAGGCGATCGCGCGCAGTCCGGGAAAGCGCGTGTCGACGCGCGCACCGCGCACCGCGCAGACGACTTCATGGCCGCCCGCAGTGAGCGCCGCGACGATGTGTGCGCCGATGAAACCGTAGGCGCCGGTGACCAGTACGCGCATGCTTCCCTCCCTGGCTGCGGATGGCTTCAGCAATAGCGGTCCGCCAGGCGGTCGGTGGCCTGCACCAGCTGGTCGACGATCGCCGGGTCGGTGGCGCTGTGGCCGGCCAGCACGACGTGCAGCTGCGCTTCGGGCCAGGCCTGGCTGAGGTCGTAGGCGCTCTTCATCGGGCAGATGATGTCGTAGCGGCCGTGCACGATGGCGGCGGGGAGGTGGCGGATGCGCCCGATGTTGCGCAGCAGCTGGTCGGGTTCGAGGAAGATATTGTGGCGGAAGTAGTGCGCTTCCATCACGGCCAGGCTGACCGCCTTGTGCGGGTCCTCGAAGTCGCCGCCGGCGTCGGGGTCGTGCAGCAACGTGGTGCTGCCGCCCTCCCACGCGCTCCATGCCCGCGCCGCGGCGAGCCGGGTGGCTTCGTCGTCGCTAGTGAGGCGGCTCCAGTAGGCGTCCAGCATCGAGCCGCGCTCGGCCTCGGGGATGAAATCGAGGAAGCGCGCCCAGCGCTCGGGGAAGATCTGCGCGGCGCCACCGTCGAGCTCGTTGAACCAGCGCAGCTCCTGCGGCCGGCCCAGGAAGATGCCGCGCAACACCAGCCCCAGCACGCGCTCGGCGTGCGCCTGTGCGTAGGCCAGCGCGAGCGTCGAGCCCCACGAGCCGCCGAACACCACCCAGCGCTCGATCTCCAGCTGCTCGCGGGTCGCCTCGATGTCGGCGACCAGGTGCCAGGTAGTGTTGTCGGTGAGTTCGGCGAACGGCGCGGATTGCCCGGCGCCGCGCTGGTCGAACAGCACGATGCGGTAGTACGCCGGGTTGAAGAAGCGCCGGTGGTAGGCCGATAACCCCGCGCCCGGGCCGCCGTGCAGGAACACCACCGGCAGGCCGGCGGGGTTGCCGCATTCCTCCACGTACAGGCGGTGGATCGCATCGACGGCGATGTGCTGGCTGCGATACGGCTCGATCTCGGGGTACATCTCGCGCATGGCGGGGCCTCTTGTGGATTTTCCTCCCCCTTGCGTGCCCCAAAGGGACTTCCTTCGGTCGCAGGGGAGGCTGGAGGGGTGGAGCTTTTGACTCAAGAGCAAGAGCACCCCTCCCCAACCCTCCCCTGCTTTGCAGGGGAGGGAGCTTGTTGTGTCAGGCGAATTGCAGGGCGGCGGTGAGGTCGCCCGGCGGCGGGCCGCCGGCGGCGATCATCGCTTCCTCGCGTAGCGTGAGGCCGGGCAGTTTCCTGAGGCCGAAGCGGCGGGTGATGAAGCGCAGGATCGAGCCGGTGTCGTAGACGGCGTGGTCGACGGACCCCTGCTTCGCGAACGGCGACACCACCAGCGTAGGGATGCGCGAGCCCGGCCCCCAGCGGTCGCCCTTCGGCGGCGGCACGTGGTCCCACCAACCGCCATTCTCGTCGACGGTGATCAGCACCAGCATGTTCGGCCACAGCGGGCTGGCCTGCAGCGCCTCGACCACCTGCGCCAGGTGGCGGTCGCCGGCGTCCACGCTGGCGTAGCCGGCATGCATGTTGAGATCGCCCTGCGGCTTGTAGAACGCCACCGGCGGCAGCGTGCCGGCGGCGGCTGCGGCGATGAAGTGGTTGCTGGCCGCTTCGCTGCCGCTGCCGGCGTCGCGCAGATGCTGCGCACGCGCCGCCGTGCCCGGCGCGAACTGGCGGAAGTAATTGAACGGCTGGTGGTGCGGCTGGAAGTTGGGCACTTCCGGAAACGCCTGGTGGTCGCCGTCGCCATGGCCGTCCAGCGCCCGTTGCCAGCCGCCGGCGTACCAGGCCCAGTCGACCCCGGCCGCGGATAGCGCGTCGCCGATGGTGAGGTGGCTTTGCGCGGGCAGGGTGTTCGGGCTGTCCGCGTCGGCGAAACGCGGGTCGCGCTTGTCGTGGCCGAACGCCGGCGCGTAGGCCGGCCCCAGGGTGTTGACTGCCCAGAAGTCGGGGGTGAGCGCGTCGCCCGTAGCGAATTTCGCGCGACCCTGCATCGCGCTGGCCGGCGAGTCCTCGGCCAGCTTCGGACGGATGCCGGTGGGGCCGTCTTCCAGCGTGGCGATCTGGAACTTCGCCGGGCTGCGGTCGGCGTGCAGGTAGTAAGGCGGCTGTGCCGCGGCGAGGTACTGGTGGTTGAGGAACGAGCCGCCGAAGGTGCCCATGAAGAAGTTGTCGCACAGGGTGTACTGGCGGGCCAGCCGCCATAGCCGCAGGTGGGCCGCGCTATCGGCGTAGTGGCCCATGGTCATCGCGCCGGTGTTGCCCCAGGCGACGAAGCCGTCGTTGCGGCCGCCGTTGATCTGCAGCTGGTTCTCGTAGAAGCGGTGCACCAGGTCGCGGGTGATTACGCTCTGCGGCAGCGGCGCACCGTCCGGCGTGGCCAGGGCGAACGGGCGGTTCGGCAGGCTGCCGAGCGCGTGTTCGCCGATCTGGTAATGGCGGCCATCGACAGTCTGCGCGCGCGGCACCATGCCGCCCCAGATCGGCGGCAGCGTATCGAGCAGGCGGCCGTCGCGGTCGCGCTGGCGGTAGGCCGGCGAGTCGAGTGCCTGCAGCGGCCGGGCCAGGCCGGGGAAGCCCGCGAACAGGTTGTTGAAGCTGCGGTTCTCGGCGTACAGCACCACCACGTGGCGGATGTGCCGGCGCAGCTGCACATCGAGTGCCGCCTCGGCGGCGGTCGGCGCCGGCGTGCGCCCGCCGAACGGCGTGCAGCCGCCGACGGCGAATGCCGCGCCGGCCAGCGCGATGCCGCCGAGCAGGCGGCGGCGTTCGGGGTCGACGGGCGCCTCGTCGGGCGAAAGTGGGCGCCTGTCGTCGGTCGGCTTGGTCGGGTCGGTCATGGGGTCGGTCGCTGGCGGGGTGCGGGTCAGTCGTCGGACATGGCCCGTGCCGCATTCCACATCGCGCGGGTCAGCGGGCGGTGTTCGTGCGGCGTCTGCAGCACGATCAGGGTGGTGGTGCTGGTGCTGGCGCCGGTCTTCAGCAGGCGGTCGAGCACGGCTTCGAGGTGGCCGATCGACATGGCCACCACGTGCAGCAGGGCCGAATCCTCGCCGGCCAGGCGGCGGCATTCGAGCACTTCGGGAATGTCCTCCACCAGCGCGCCGATGCGCGCGTAGGCGGCGCCGTCGCAGCGCAGGCGGATCATCGCGCTGATGCCGTAGCCGAGCCGCTTGGGATCGACGCTGGCGCGGTAGCCGCTGATCACCCTGGCCTCCTCCAGCCGCTTCACCCGCTCGGCCACCGCCGGCGCGGAGAGGCGCACCTTGCGGCCCAGTTCGGCGTAGCCCAGACGCGCGTCCTGCTGCAGCGCCTCCAGCAGTTGCCAGTCCTTGCCGTCCAGTTCCGGCTTCGCTTCGATGACTTTCGATTCCAAGGCGGGACCCCGAAAAAATGATGCCGATCGCTGGCGAAATAGCGGGAAAGCGATTCGGCGCATTATTCCCCGACCCGAGCGCCAAGACTAGGATGCGCACTTCCCCCACCCAGGAATCCGTCCCCATGGATACCGTTGAACGTCTCGATGGCCGCGCCCTGGCCGCCATCGCGATTGCCCTGTTGACCTGGTCGTCGGCGTACGCCGCGATCGCCTATGCCTTGCCCGCGTTCACCCCGGGCGAGGTGGCGTTCGCGCGCTTGCTGATCGGCTCGCTGTGCTTTGCTGCGCTGCTGTGGGTGAAGCGCGTGCCGTTGCCGGCGCGGCGCGACTGGCCGCTGCTGGCCCTGCTTGGCGTGCTCGGCCTCACCGTCTACCACCTGTGCCTGAACTACGCCGAGACACGGATCGCCAGCGGCACCGCCTCGATCCTGATCTCGCTGGTGCCGGCCGCGACCGCGGCGGTGTCGGCGCTGTGGCTGCGCGAACGGCTGACGCTGCGCACCTGGATCGGCCTGGCGGTGGCGCTGCTCGGCACGGTGCTGGTGGTGCTGGCCAGCGGGCAGCGCGTGGAGATGGATCCGCATGCCTTGTTGGTGCTGGTTTGCGTGGCTGTCTCGGCGATCTTCTTCGTCGGCCAGAAAGCGCTGTTCGCACGCAACAGCATGCTGGGCGTCACCGCGTTCGCGTTCTTCGCCGGCACGCTCGCCGCGCTGCCGTTCGGCTGGCACCTGCCGCAGGCGCTGCGGGTTGCATCGTGGGCGCACATCGGCGCACTGCTGTGGCTGGGCATCGCGCCGACCTTCGTCGGCTACCTGGCGTGGAACATGGCAGTGAACCGCGCCTCGGCGTCGCGGGTCAGCAGCTTCATCTACCTGTCGCCGCCGATCGCACTGCTGATCGGCTGGCTGTGGCTGCACGAGGTGCCGAACGCGCTGATCCTGGTCGGTGGCGCGGTGACCATCGGCGGCGTGGTGCTGGCCAATGCGCGCCGTCGCCCGGCGCCGCCGGTGGCTGCAACGGCACCGGCGTGCGCGCGGACCTGCGAACAGGCCTGAGAGGTTGTGATTTTTTCAACCTCTCAGGTCGGCCAGGGCGGGGGCATGGCGAGGGCATGGATGCCCGAGTTGAGGCAACGCAGGGAGCGGTTGCCCGATGCCCGAACATGAAACAGTCACGCCAGTGACTGTTTCATGTGAGCGAGTCTGGGCGTGTACCGGACTCGCGATCGAAGAAAACCACAGGATGTGGTTTTCTTCACAAGCACTGAGCGCGGCCGATCAGTTCAGCCGGGTCAGGCGCAGCACCTGCGGGTCGTCCGCGTGTTCCAGCAGCAGGCGCTGCACGCGGCCCTGCCAGGCTTGCGCGAAGGCAGCGCGCTGCTCCGCGCCGGCACCGGGCTGCAGTGCGCCAACCATCAGCTCGCGCAGGTTCGGGGCCGCCGGCACGGTGGACAGGTCCAGCTCCACCGCCACGGTGGCGCCGTTGTCGCGGCGCCTGAACTGCACCGCGGCGGCGCCCGGGGTGGTCGCGTAGCCCAGCAGCGACTGCCGCACGAAACGGCCGCCAATGCCGTGGAAGCCGTTGCCCGCGGCGGCGCCGGTGACCAGAGTCAGCACCTGCGCGATGACGCCGGTGACGCCGTCGCCCTCGGCGGCTGGCATATGCACCGCAACGCCGCCGCGCTCGGCCGTTTCGTCCGGATACAGCGCGCGCAGCGCGGTGCGCGCCATCAGCCAGGCACCGGCCACGGTGGGGCAGGAATGGCCGGCCAGTCGCACGGCATCGACGTAGGCATATTCCAGCAGGCCGTCATCGGCGGCGCCGAGGAAGGCCGCCAGCGGGTCGCGCATGCGGATGCGCGGCGCCTGCTCGTAGAACGCGGGGTAGTTCATGTGCCGCTCACTCGGTCGGCAGGCCGGTGATGCCGAAGTCGATCACCACGGCGTCGGCGTCGCGCTGGCGATAGGTCACGGTGAGGTTGTCGCCCAGGCGCTCGCGCAGCTGGGCGATCAGCGGGATCGGGTCGTGGTCGTTGACGAAGCGCATCGTCTCGCCCGAGCGCAGGGCGCCGATCGCGCCGAAGATCGCCGAGTGGCGGAAGCGCCGCGCCACGCCACGGGCGTCGAAGAGGTGGACGTTCTGTTCGGCAACGGCGTCGATGGACATGGGTGGGTGCTCGCAGTAAGGGAGCACCCAACATACGCCGCGCCCTGCCGGCGGCCACTGATCTGGATCAGACGCCCAGGGCTCGTGGAGAAAACCACTTCCCGTGGTTTGCTTCAGTCGCGAGTCCGGTACGCGCCCGGGCTCGCTCACATGAAACAGTCACTTGTGTGACTGTTTCATGTTCGGCCATCGGGCAACCGCTCCTGCGTCGCCTCAACTCGGGCATCCATGCCCTCGCCATGCCCTCGCCCTGGCCGACCTGAGAGGTTGAAAAAATCACAACCTCTCAGAACTTGTACGCGCGATGGATCGCCACGATGCCGTTGGTGAGGTTGCGCACCTCGACGCGGCCGAAGCCGGCGCGCTCCATCATGCCTTTCAGGGTTTCCTGATCGGGATGCTTGCGGATCGACTCGGCCAGGTACCGGTAGCTGTCGGCATCGCCGGCGAACAGCTGGCCCAGCTTCGGCAGCACCTTGAACGAGTGGAAGTCGTACAGTTTGCCGAACAGCTCGCTCTGCACGCGCGAGAACTCCAGCACCAGCGCGCGGCCACCGGGCTTCAGCACGCGGCAGATATCGGCCAGCGCCCGGTCCTTGTCGGTGACGTTGCGCAGGCCGAAGGCCATGGTCACCGCATCGAAGGAGTTGTCGGGGAACGGCAGCCGTTCGGCGTTGAGCTGGGCCCAGCGCAGGCCGGCGACCAGGCCGCGGTCGGTAAGGCGGTCGCGGCCCACGCCGAGCATCGCCGCGTTGATATCGCCGACGACCACCTCGCCCTCGTCGCCCACCACAGGCTTGAGCAGCGCGGCGATGTCGCCGGTGCCGCCGGCCAGGTCCAGTACGCGGTCGCCGCGGCGCACGCCGCTGACCGCGACGAAATGGCGTTTCCACAGCCGGTGAATGCCGAACGACATCAGGTCGTTCATCAGGTCGTAGCTCTTCGCGACCGAGGTGAACACCTGGCCGACCAGCTTCTGCTTGTCGCCGACCGGCACGTCGCGGAAGCCGAAGTGGGTGGTGGATTCGGGCGGGGTATTGGGCTGATTGTTCATCGGGGCGATGTTACTGGAGACGGGATTCGGAATTCGGGATTCGGGAGAGCCGGGCATGCAGCAAGGGCGCCCCCAACCCTCTTTCAGGGGGCGCAAACGCAACCAGCGCAGTTATCTCATTGGACCGTCGGCCTGCCGTCCTGCTTGTAGACCACGCCGTCCTTCATCACGAAGCTGACGTGCTGCATGACGCTGATGTCGTCCAGCGGATTGCCCGGCACGGCGATCACGTCGGCGCCGCGGCCCACCGCGATGCGGCCGAGCTGGTCGGACTTGTGCAGCAGTTCGGCGGCGTGGGTGGTGGCGGCTTGCAGCACGAACATCGGCGGCATGCCGGCCTGCACCATGTAGACGAATTCCCTGGCGTTGTCGCCGTGCGGATAGACGCCGGCGTCGGTGCCGAAGGCGATCTTCACGCCGGCCTTGTACGCCTTGCCGGCGGTGGCCAGGATCAGCGGGCCGACTTCCTCCGCCTTGCGCGCGACCTGCGGCGGATACCAGCCCTGCTTCGCCTTCTCCATCACGTACTGGCCGGCGATGATGGTGGGCACGTACCAGGTGCCGTGTTCCTTCATCAACTTCATGTCCGGCGCGTCCATGAAGGTGCCGTGCTCGACCGAGTCGACCCCGCCGAGCACGGCGCGGCGGATTGCCTCGGCGCCATGCGCGTGGGCAGCCACGGTGAAGCCGTCGTCGTGCGCGGCGGCAACCACGGCCTTGATCTCCTCCAGCGTCATCTGCGGGTTGCCGGAGCTGGAGCTTTCGTCCAGCACGCCGCCGGAGGGCATGATCTTGATCAGGTCGGCGCCGTCCTTGTAGTGCTGGCGCACGGCTTTCCACGCGTCGGCGGGCGAGTCGAAGATGCCGTCCTTTGGGCCGGGATCGCCCTGCAGGTCCCAGCGGGAGCCGTTGCTCGGATCGGCATGGCCGCCGGTGGTGCCGACGGGCTTGCCGGCGCTGAAGACGTGCGGGCCGGGTACCAGGCCGGCGTTGATCGCATTGCGCAATGCGAATGACGCATTGTCGTCGTCGCCGAGGTTGCGCACCGTGGTGAAGCCGGCCAGCAGGGTGCGCTTCGCGTAGACGGTGCCGCGGATCGCATGGTCGGCCGGATTGAGGCGGAACTTGTCGCTGTAGGAGTCCCTGCTGAACTGCATGGTCAGGTGCGTATGCGAGTCGATCAGTCCCGGCATGCAAGTGGCGTCCGGCAGCCGGACGACGCTCAAGCTGCTGGCCGCCTTGCGGTACGGTTCGATGTCGATGGCGCCGGGGTGGATCTCCTTGATCCGGCCATCCTCGACGACCAGGGTGGTCTGGCCCAGCATCCTGCCGGCGGCGGGATCGAGCAGGCGCGCGCATTCGATCAGGTTGATCCGCTGGCTGCCGGCATCGTCGCGGGCCGGCGCATCGGCGCCGGCCGCGAGCGGAAGGCACGAGACGGCGACGGCGAGCAGCAGGCGAGGCATGGACATCGGTGGATCCCCTGGTGGCAGTGCGGCCATCCTACTCGGCGGCATCGCGGTGCGTGGGCGGCGGCTCGGTGGCGTCGGGCAGGCGGCGATCGCTGCCGCTGCGCCGCTCGTGCTCGTGCTGTTCGGTGTCGACGTGGCGTCGATGCAGGTCCGTCGCCGCGGCGTCGGCGGGCAGTGCGTCGGGGGCGACGGCCGGATCGCCCGCCGCCGGCTCCTTGTCGCCGCCGGGGGTGATCTTCAGGATCGAGTGGCGCACCTCGCGCGAAAGGATCACCCGCGCGTCGCGCACCATGCCTTCCAGCGAGGCGTCGTAGTCGAGCTTGCCGGCGTCGTCGGTCCACACGATGCGCCGCTCGCGCAGCTTCTGGATGAAGCCGCGGAACAACGCCTTGTCGAAGAACTCCGGCGCGGTCAGCTCGTTGAGCAGGGACAGTCGCTGCGCGGTGAGCGAGCAGGCGTTCTCCAGCTCGGCGCCGGTCAGCGTGTGCGGACCGTTCTTGACCAGCGCGGCGATGGTGATGTAGTAGCGTTCGAAGGCCTGGATCAGGCTGCGCGCGATCACCCTGAGCTGGAACGCGCCGTCGTCCTGGCCGGGGCTGCGTTCCAGCACGCGGCCGTCGGCGACCGCTTCGAGCAGGCCGCGGCGCACGAAGAAGTCGATGGTGGCCTGCAACTGTGCGACGAAGCCGTCCTCGTCCCACGGCAGGAACAGCTCGCCCTGGATGAACGGGTAGATGATCCGGCCCAGCCGCAGGATCGAGGAGCGCGACATGCGCCGGTTGTTGAGGAAGCAGCACGCCACCCACGCGGCGGTGGCGGTGAGGTGCAGCACGTTGTTGCGGAAGTAGCTGAGCAGCACCGCGCGCTCGCCGGTGGCGGTGAGCACGTCGCCGAGCGGGTGCTGCACGCGCTGGATCCAGCCCATCTGCTCGCCGTAGGCGATGATCGCCGCCGGGTTCATCGGGGTCAGCGTGATGCGGTCCGAGTACGGCAGTTCCTCCAGCATCGCCTTGCCCAGGTCGAGCTGGGTCAGCAGGTCGCTCTCGGCCATCGCGTGCTTCGGCGTGGCCAGCAGGGCCAGCGCCAGCAGGTTGATCGGGTTGACGTCGGCGGCGCGGTTGATGTTGACCTGGATCTGCTTGGCGAGGCGGTCGGTCACCGCGCCCAGCCATTCCGGCTTCGCCTCGGGATCGGTGCCGGCGCTGCGCCAATGGTCGCTGGCCGCGTCCAGCAGTGGGGTCAGCTCGATCGGTTCGCCGAAATTCAGCGCCACGTGGCCGTAGCGCTGGCGCAGCACCTTGAGTCCCTTGAGCAGGCCGAGCAGCGACTCCTTCTCCTTCGGCTGGCCGCTGAGCTCGCCGATGTAGCTCTTGCCCTCCATCAGCTTCTCGTAGCCGATGTAGACCGGCTGGAACAGCACCGGCCGGCGCGGCGCGCGCAGGAACGCGCGGATGGTCATCGCCAGCATGCCGGCGCGCGGCGCCAGCAGCCGCCCGGTGCGCGAGCGGCCGCCTTCGATGAAGTATTCCATCGGCACGCCGCGGTCGATCAGTTGCGCCACGTATTCGTTGAACACCACCGAGTACAGCGCGTTGCCGCGGAAGCTGCGGCGCAGGAAGAACGCGCCGCCGCGGCGCAGGATCGGTCCGATCAACGGCAGGTCGAGGTTCACGCCTGCCGCGATGTGCGGCACTACCACGCCGGACACGTGCAGCTGGTAGCTCATCAGCAGGTAGTCGGCGTGGCTGCGGTGGCAGGGCACGTAGATCACCTCGTGGCCGGGCGCGGCGGCGCGCGCCTTGTCGAAGTGGTGCATGGCGATGCCGTCGTACAGCTTGTTCCAGAAGTTGGACAGCAGGAACGAGGCCGAGCGCACCACCGGGTGCGAGTAGTCGGCGGCAATCTCCAGCACCAGCTGATGCGCCTTGCGCCAGGCCTTGGCGTGGCTGATCTTCTCCTTCGCCGCGGTGGCGGCGATCGCCGCACGCACCGGCTCGGCGTTCAGCACCGCGTCGACCACCGTGCGCTTGTGCGACAGGTCCGGCCCGATCACCGCGGCGCGGATGCGGTGGAAGTGGGTGCGCAGCACCCGCGAGACCTTGCGGGCGAAGCGCTCGGGGGTGATCCCGCCCGATTCTTCCAGGGTCTGGCGCAGCGACACCGGCGTGGAGAAATGCACCACCGTGTCGCGTCCGTTCAGCAGCAGCGCCAGCATGCGGCGGAAGCGGCCCACCATCACCCAGTTTTCCGAGAACAGCACGCGGAACCAGCCACTGTCGCGGCTGGGCGCGCGGCCCACATAGATGGATACCGGCATGATCTGGATGTCGCTTTCGGGCAGACCCTCCAGCGAGTGGACCAGCTGCCGCAGCGCCTCGTTCGGATTGCGCTTGCGGTTGCGGCCGAGCAGGCTGCCGTCGCGCCGCGCCAGCGCGAACACCGAGCGCCGCCGGCGGGTCCCGGCCAGTGGCTGCATCGGGTTGGGCAGGCCGGCCTCGCGGCAGGCGCGCTGCAGGATCAGCGCGTCGGAAAAACCATCGCGCTCGATCACATAGCAGACCGGCACGCCGGCCTGCAGCAGGGCGGCAGGCTCGGCCGGGTCGCGGCGGATGCGCACCCATGGCTGCAGCAGCTGGCCGGCCAGGTTGAACCACCAGGGGGCGCGAGGGCGGGCGGGGGAGTCCGCGGCGGTAGTCATTTGCATCCGTCCATTCTAACGGCTGCGTCGTTCAGTCTTTCGCAACGGCGCTGGCGGCGGTGGCTGGTGCCGCCTGTTGCTGCAGCTGGCGGTGCGAGCGGCGCGCATTGTGCAACAGGTCCTCGCTGTACCAGCGGCTGTTCTCCTGCACCAGCGCCGTTTCGGCCGACAGCGGCTTGCCGAGCAGGGTGTAGTCGACCCTGACCACCGCGCGGCCGGCCGTGTTGGTGAGCGGGGTGAGCCGCACGGAGTCGAGCGTGTCGTCCACCGACAGGCCGTAGATCACCAGCAACCGCTTGAGGCCGCTCCAGGCGACGGCGTACTTGGCCATGCTGGCGTCAAAATCCATCGCGTGCAGCTGGTCGGGGTCCTTCAGGTCCAGCTGGCGCGCCGTCGCCACAGCCACGCCGACCGCCTGCTTCGCCCGGGCCTGGTCGAACCACGGCGTCTGCTGCGCCCACGGCAGCAGCGCGTCGAGCGCGCCGTCGAGCTGGGTTTTCTGCGCGTCGCTGAGCGTGCGGCTCTGCGCGATGGCGCTTTTCAGCGTGGCCTCGCCCATGCTGATCAGTACCGGCAGCTGGTCGTGGTACTGCAGCTCCATCGCGGCCAGCTTCGGTTGCAGCTCGGCGTACAGCTGGTTCTCGGCGTCCGGGCCGGTGAGCTTGCGCATGGACTGGTCGAGGCGGGCGCGGTCCTCGGCGCTGGTCGGCTGCGCATCGCGCTGCTGCAGGCGCCAGTCGGCGCGCAGGTTGGCATAGTCGGCCGGCGGCAGCGCGTGCTTCCACAACCGGTCGAAGTCGCCGGCCTTGAGCAGGTCGATCGAGGCCTGCAGCGCCGCCTGCGGCGTGCTGCCGCCGGCTTGTGCCGCCTCGTCCCTGCCGTGGCAGGCGCCCAGCAGCAGCGCGGCAAGCAGCATCAGCATCGCATGGCGAAGTCGCATCGGCGTCTCGCGGTGGATGGTGGCGGAGCAGGCGCCACGGGGCGGGTGAGCGCGCAGGGTAAGGGCCACGGCGGTCGCGAAACAAGGGCGCGGCGCGAGTTTTCGCGGGGCCGGAAAAGAAAACCCCGCGGGCGTTGGCCTCGCGGGGAAATCCGGCGGAGCCGGAAGGGAAATGGCCTTGCCTGCAAAGATCTTGGTCAGCAGGTGTTGGCGGGTCAAATATTACCCGCTCGTTAAAGTTGAGGCAATGCTTTTGCATTACCTCATAATCCGCTGTTTCTGAAAGATGTTTTCTCTACTCGTAGCGTAGCGCGTCGATCTTCTGCCGACGCCGCTGCTCCAGCGGCGCGGACCAGTTGTTGTTGAACAGCGCTGGCTCCCACGAACCGTAGGTCGCATTCGGCAACACGAACCAGCGCGAGCCGATCCAGCCCATATACGGCGCCATCGCCCGCTGGCGACCGGCGGCATTGTTCGCCAGCACCGTTACGAAGTCGCCGATCTGGTCGCCGAACTGCATCAGCACGCGGTACTTGCGGCTGATCAGCTGGCGCCGGCAGCCCTTCTCGGTGCCGACCTGCTCGCAGCCTTCGACGAAGGTGCCCAGGCCGAGGAACGCCTCCGGGCCGGAGACCGGCAGGCCGGCCTTGCGCAGGTTGGCCAGGGTGACCTGGTCCAGGTCCTTGGCGCGGTTGGACACGTAGAGCACGGCGATGCCGTGTTTGGCGGCGAACCGGGTGAACTCGACCACGCCGGGAAGCGCCCTGGCGCTTTCCTGCTTGCACCATTCGGCCCAGTCCGCCTCGTTGTATTCGCCGCCGCTGCGAACCAGGCGCGCCTGGTACGGCGAGTTGTCCAACACGGTCTCGTCGATGTCCAGCACCACCGCCGGCCTGAGGCCGCCGGCCGGCGCCACGCGGTCGTCCTTGGCCAGCGCGTCCCACTGGCGGTCCTTCATGGCGGCGAGCAGGCGCGTCTGGGCGTCGCGGTAGGTCTGCAGGTAGATCAGGTCGTGTTCGATCGCGGTCTGGCTCCACGCCACCGCGTTGAGGTTGTCGTTGGCGGCGACGCTGACCGTGGTTGCCGCCGGGGCCGGCGCAGCGGGCGTCGCCACGGCCGCAGGATGGCGGGGAGCGCTGGCGCAGCCGGCCAGCAGGGCCAACGCGAGCAGCGACGTGGAAAGACGCAACGGCATGAAGGCGTTCCCTGGAAATAATCGAAGCGAAACAATGAACGCAGTTTACGACAGCCCCATGGCAGGGCTGGCAGCCACGGCGGCCTGCTGACAGACTGGCGCTCCCGCTTCCCACGGTTTCATTTCGCATGGACTCCAGCTTGCCCGCCCTGCGCCCGCCTTCGACGGTCGTCCGCTACGCGAGTTACCTGCTGGCGGCCACGGCGCTGTTGCTGATCGTGGAGATCCACCTGTTGCCGGCGCTGCTGGCCGGCCTGCTGGTGTTCGAGCTGGTGCAGACGATGGTGCCGCTGCTGGGCCGGCGCATTCCCGGCGACCGCGCGCGGGTGGTGGTGGTCGCGCTGCTCGGCGCGGTGGTGGTGGGCCTGTTGATCCTGCTGATCCTTGGCGCGATCAGCGTGTTCCAGCGCGAGATCGGCAACCCGCAGTTGCTGTGGCAGCAGCAGCTGATGCCGCTGGTGGAAAAGGCGCGCCAGCAGCTGCCGCCGATCCTGGTGAACAACCTGCCGGACAGCGTCGACGACCTGCGCGTGGGCGCGATCGAGCTGGCGCACAAGCACGCGGCCACGTTGCAGCTGGCGGGCAAGGGCGTGGTGCGCGTGCTGCTGCACATCCTGATCGGCCTGGTGCTGGGCGCGATCGTGGCGTTGAGCCGCACCCGTCCGGCGCACCAGATGGGCCCGCTGGCGGCGACGCTGAGCCTGCGCTGCCAGCGGCTGGCCGAGGCGTTCCACAACATCGTGTTCGCGCAGATCAAGATCTCGTTGATCAACACCTTGTTCACCGCGGTCTTCCTGCTCGCCCTGCTGCCGCTGATGGGCATCCACGTGCCGCTGGCCAAGACGCTGGTGGTGGTGACCTTCGTGGTTGGCCTGCTGCCGGTGCTCGGCAACCTGATCTCCAACACCGCGATCACCGTGGTCGGGCTGTCGGTGTCGCTGGGCGTGGGCATCGCCGCACTGGTCTTCCTGGTGCTGATCCACAAGCTGGAGTACTTCCTCAACGCGCGCATCGTCGGCACCCAGATCCGTGCCCGCGCGTGGGAGCTGCTGGTGGCCATGCTGCTGATGGAGGCTGCGTTCGGCCTGCCCGGGGTGATCGCCGCGCCGATCTACTATGCGTACCTGAAGAGCGAGCTGGAAGCGGAGGGCCTGCTGTAGGAGCGCATCCTGTGCGCGATGCTCTTGGCTCCGTTCGACATCAGAGCATCGCGCACAGGGTGCGCTCCTACAAAAGCGCGCGTCGGCGGCAGGTGTCCGTTGGCGGGCGATGTCTCCCGAATCCCGCGCCAATCAGCCGCCGGCCAGCATCGCCTTGATCCGCGCCATGTGCGACTCGGCGGTCTCGCGGGTCACTTCCTTGTCCGCTTCCGGGTCCTTGCCCTGCCAGTGCAGGTCGGCCTGCGGCAACTCGTGCAGGAAGCGGCTGGGCTGGTTGTTGTGGACCTCGCCGTAGCGTTTGGTCTTGGCCGACCACGACAGCGTCAGCAGTTCCTTGGCGCGGGTGATGCCGACGTACATCAGCCGGCGCTCCTCGTCGACACGGCCTTCGTCCAGCGCGCCCTCGTGCGGCAGCGTGCCGTCCTCGCAGCCGACGATGAAGACGAAGCGGAACTCCAGCCCCTTCGCCGCGTGCAGGGTCATCATGCGCACCGCGTTGCCGGGTTCGTCGCGGTCGGCGTGGCTGAGCAGGGCCAGCTGCGAGGCGAGGTCGCCGGCGCTGTTGCCGCCCTTCTGCATCGCGCGGAACCAGTCGGCCAGTTCCTTCAGGTTGCCCAGCTTGCGTTCGCGCACCGTCGCGTCGGTGGTGCCGGCGGCGATCTGCGCCGCGTAACCCGTGCGTTTCAGGATCAGTTCGACCAGGTCGGCCGCGCTCTGGTGCAGCGAGGCGCTGCGTAGTTCGTCCAGCAGGTTCGCGAACGAAGCCAGCGCCGCGGCCGGGCGCGGGGTGAGCTGGCGCAGCACACCGTCGCTGCGGGTGGCGTCGAGCAGCGACGAGTGGCGCGACTGCGCGAGCTGGCCCAGCTTCTCCAGCGTGGTCGCGCCGATCTCGCGCTTCGGCACGTTGACCACGCGCAGGAACGCGGCGTCGTCGCTGGGGTTGGTCAGCAGGCGCAGGTAGCACAGCAGGTCCTTCACCTCGGCGCGGTCGAGGAAGCTCAAGGCGCCGGTGAGGTGGTACGGAATGCGCGCCAGACGTAAAGCTTTTTCAAGAACCCGCGCCTGGAAGTTGCCGCGGTAGAGGATCGCCATGTCGTCCCAGCGCGCCTTGTGCTTCTCGGCCAGGGTGGTGGCGATCGAGGCGATCTTCTCGGCCTCGTGCTCGGCTTCCTTGCACTCCAGCACGCGGATCGGCGCGCCTTCCGGGTGCTCGCTCCACAGCTTCTTCTCGTGGCTGTGCGGGTTGTGCGCGATCAGCGCGTTCGCTGCGCGCAGGATGCGCCGGCCGCAGCGATAGTTCTGTTCCAGCTTGATCACGCGCAGGTTCGGCCAGTCGCGGCCGAGCTGGTCGATGTTCTCCGGGTTGGCGCCGCGCCAGGCGTAGATCGACTGGTCGTCGTCGCCCACGCAGGTGATGTGGCCGCGTTCGCCGGCCAGCACCTTGAGCAGGCGGTACTGCGCGTCGTTGGTGTCCTGGTACTCGTCCACCAGCAGGTAGCGCAGGCGCTCGCGCCAGGCGTCGCGGCATTCGTCGTCGCTTTCAAGGATGCGCAGCGGCAGCCGGATCAGATCGTCGAAATCCACCGCGTTGAACGTGGCCAGGCGCGCCTGGTACAGCTCGTAGATCGTCGCCGCCTCCAGCTCGCGCGGGCTGCGCGCGGCGGCCAGCGCCTCTTCCGGCGACAGCCCGCCGTTCTTCGCACGGCTGAGCAGGTTGCGCAGGCCGAACAGCACGTCGGGCTTGGCGCCCTTCGGCGCCAACTCCTTCACGATGCCCTCGCTGTCGTCCGCGTCCAGCACCGAGAAGCCGCGGCGCAGGCCTGCGCGCGCGTGCTCGATCTGCAGGAACTTCAGCCCCAGCGCATGGAACGTGCTCACCGTGAGCGCGGCGGCATCCTCGCTGCTGATCAGCTTCGCCACGCGCTCGCGCATCTCGCGCGCGGCCTTGTTGGTGAAGGTGATCGCGGCGATTTTCGAGGCGGCCAGCTTGCGACGCTGGATCAGGTAGGCAATCTTCTGCGTGATCACGCTGGTCTTGCCGGAACCCGCGCCCGCCAGCACCAGCAGCGGGGTATCGCAGTGTTCGACGGCGGCCAGTTGTTGCGGATTGAGCATGGATCGGGCGAGGCGTGAGGCGGCGGTCGATGGTAGCAGAGCGCCGCTGGCGCACCTGCCAGCTTCGGCCATAATCGGGTGCGCGCACAGTCCGGGGAATGGCATGGCGGAACTGGAAGTCGAGCAGTGCGACGTGGCGGTGATCGGCGGCGGCCCCGGCGGCAGTACCGCCGCCACCCTGCTGGCGCGCCGCGGCTACAAGGTGATTGCGCTGGAGAAGGCGCGCCACCCGCGCTTCCACATCGGCGAATCGCTGCTGCCGATGAACCTGCCGGTGTTCGAGCGGCTGGGCGTGCTGGACAAGGTGCGCGAGCTGGGCGTGTTCAAGCGCGGCGCGGATTTCGAGACGGACGACGCGTGCGGCTACAACGTCTACGCGTTCGCCCGCGCGATCGGACACAGCCCGCCGCATGCGTACCAGGTGTGGCGGCAGGATTTGGACCGGATGCTGTACCAGCATGCGCGCGGCTGCGGCGCCGACGCGCGCGAAGGGCACGAGGTGCGGCGGGTGGAGCAGCGCGGCCCGCGTGAGAGCCGGCTGGAGGTGCGCACCGACGACGGCCGCGACTACGCGATCCGGGCGCGCTACGTGGTGGATGCCAGCGGCCGCGATGCGCTGCTGGCGACGAAGATGAAGCTGCGGCGCAAGAGCGCCCGGCACCAGAGTGCGGCAATCTTCGGCCACTTCCGCGGCGCCGACCGCCGCGACGGCGAAGATGCCGGCAACGTCAGCATCTACCGCTTCGCGCATGGCTGGATGTGGATGATCCCGCTGCCCGACGGGGTGATGAGCGTGGGCGCGGTGTGCCGGCCGGATTACCTGAAGCAGCGCAAGGGCCGCACGGTGGAGTTCCTGCTCGATACGCTGAGACTCAACCCGGCGCTGTGGCAGCGTGTCGAGCGCGCCGGGCTGATCGGCAACGAGGTGCATGTCACCGGCAACTATTCCTACGACGCGACCCGCATGGGCGGCCCGGGCTGGGTGCTGGTGGGCGATGCATTCGCCTTCCTCGATCCGGTGTTTTCCTCCGGCGTGTACCTGGCGATGGATGGCGCGGAGCGGGTCGCCGAGCTGGTCGATGCGGCCTTGCGCGAACCGCGGTGCGAGCGGGCCCTGCTGCGCCGGCTGGAGCGGCGCCAGCGCAAGGGCATGGCACGCTTCGCGTTCTTCATCCACCGCTTCAACGGGCCGGTGATGCGGCAGATGCTGCGCTCGCCGCGCAACACCTGGCAGCTGGAGCAGGCGGTGATCTCGATGCTGGCCGGCGACCTGTTCGACACGCCGAAGGTGCTGTGGCGGCTGCAGCTGTTCAAGCTGGTCTACGCGATCCTGTGCCTGCACGACTGGCGCCGCAGCCGCGCCGAACGCCGCGACCGCCTGGCCCAGGCGCGCGCGCCTTTGGGCGGGGAATAGGAACAGGGAACGGGAAGAGCCGCAGCTCTCGCGACCGGGCGCCTGTGAGAAACTGGGAGCACGGTTTGGCCGCAGCACCGCTCTTGCCAATCCCGAATCCCGAATCCCGAATCCCGGCTCCCAATGGCCAAGCTCTACTTCTATTACTCGGCGATGAACGCCGGCAAGACCACCACGCTGCTGCAGAGCGCGTACAACTACCACGAGCGCGGCATGCGCACGCTGATCCTCACCCCGGCGCTGGATGACCGCTTCGGTGATGGCGTGGTGGCCTCGCGCATCGGCCTGAAGGCGACCGCGCGGCGCTTCCCTGGCGACGAGGACCTGCTGACGCTGGTGGAGGCCGACATCGCCGCGCACGGCCCGCTGCACTGCGTGTTCGTCGACGAGGCGCAGTTCCTCGGCAAGGCGCAGGTGTGGCAGCTCAGCGACGTGGTCGATCGGCTCGGCATCCCGGTGCTGGCCTACGGCCTGCGCACCGACTTCCGCGGCGAGCTGTTCGAGGGCAGCCGCTACCTGCTGGCCTGGGCCGACGAGCTGCAGGAGATCAAGACGATCTGCCACACCGGGCGCAAGGCGACCATGGTGGTGCGTGTGGACGAGCATGGGCGTGCCGTCACCGACGGGCCGCAGGTTGAGATCGGCGGCAACGAACGCTATGTCTCGGTGAGTCGCGCCGAGTTCAAGAAGATCAGCGAGGGCACCGGCCGCATCGAGCTGCAGCAGACCGTGCTGCCGCTGGGTGAGCGCGAATGAACCGAGCCATCAAGGAATCCGCATGAGCGAAGCCACTCCCCCCGTCAGCTGGCCGCGGCCGTACTGGCAGCCCGGCGAAAACGAGGTGGTGCTGCAGTTCTACGTGTTCGGCAAGTTCGCGCCGGAGCTGCAGATCCCGTCGCCGCGCTACGGCAGTCCCGGCTTGCCCGCGGGCGTGGAGATCCAGCGCTTCCAGAACGCGGTGCTGCGCCAGTGGGAGGGCTATCCGCTGCACGGCGCGCTGGGCCAGCTGATCAGGGAGGACACGCCCGAGGTGTACGAGCAAGCGCGCATCGCGCCCGAGGTGCTGGTGGTGCGCGGCGTGCTCAAGGACGGCGCCAGCCTCGACTACCTGCGCGACACGCTGGGCGTGCTGGCCGGCATGCTCGACGTGGGCGGCAGCGCGATCCTCGACCCGCAGATCCTCACCCTGTTCGACGCCGAGCACTGGCGTCGCCACTACCTGATCAAGGACGGCGCGCCGCCGCGCAACCACGTGCTGATTCTGCGCAGCGACGAGGGCGGCGACCGCTCCTGGGTGCACACCCGCGGCATGCGCAAGTTCGGCCGCCCCGACCTCAGCCTGCGCCACGTGCCCGAACGCGATCTCGACCGCGCCGGCGTGCTGTGCGAGAAGCTGGTGGAACTGCTGTCGCTGGGCGCGCACTTCAGCGCCGGCCAGCAACTCGACGTCGACGGCATCCCCGGCGGCCTGGTGGCGCAGCCGGGCGGCAGCCTCGACGACCCCGAGTTCAACAACACCCACGTTGAGTTCCGCTGGGCGGAATGAAGGCCCGCGACGGCAGCGCCGCCGTGCTTGCCGGAAAGAGCCGGCCGCCATGACGACGAAGGGGGCGACACGGGTGTCGCCCCCTTCGAGCGTGCGCGTGGGGTGCCGGCTCAGCTCTTGATGATGAAGCGCTGCGCGTCGTCCATGAAGGCCTTCTCGCCGAAGCCGCCTTCGTTCGAACCGAACGGCATCTGCGCGCGCAGCTTCCACGACGCCGGTACGTTCCATTCCTTGCGGGCCGCCTCGTCCGTCACCGGGTTGTAATGTTGCAGGCTGGCGCCCGCGCCGGCCTCGGTCAACGCCAGCCACACGGCGAACTGGGCCATGCCGCTGCTCTGCTCGGACCAGATCGGGAAGTTGTCCGCGTACAACGCGAACTGATCCTGCATGCCCTTCACCACCGACTGGTCCTCGTAGAACAGCACGGTGCCGATGCCGGCGGCGAAGCCGTCCAGCTTGGCGACGGTGTTGGCGAACGCCTCGGGCGGCACGATCTTGCTCAGCTCCTGCTTGGTCAGTTCCCAGAACTGCTCGCTCTGCTTGCCGAACAGGATCACCGCGCGCGAACTTTGCGAGTTGAACGGCGAAGGCGTGTGCCGGATCGCTTCCTTGATCAGGCTGGTGAGGGCTTCCTTGTCCAGCGATACGTTCCTGCCCAGCGCGTACTGGGTGCGGCGCTGCTTGAGCTTTTCGATCAGGGGGCTGTTCATGGTGATTCCTCGGGCATGTGGGTTCGATGCATGGGAATCGCGGCGCGCAACAAGCGGGCTTTCGGGAAAAAGTCGGCTTTCAGCCGCTTTGCGTTGCCGGGCCGGACCGGGTTTCCGGTTTGCTGCCCGTCCGCGCAACATCGCGATCCACGACCGCTATGTTAGGTTCGTCGCGCGGCCTGGGTAGCTGGCGATTTGTGGCTAGTCCGTTTCCGCAGGGGAACGATGAATGAACGGGGCGCCGCGCGCGTCACCGCTGGCAGCGGGGGCACCAGAACGTCGAGCGTTGCCCCAGCGTGACCTGCCTGATCGGCGTGGCGCAGGTACGGCACGGTTCGCCCGTGCGGCCGTAGACCATCAACTCCCGGAAGAAGTAGCCGGGCGCGCCGTCGGGGGCGAGGAAGTCGCGCAGGGTGGTGCCGCCGCGTTCGATGGCCCAGGCCAGCAGGCGTTTCACCTCGGCGGCCAGCCGTGCGTAGCGCACCCGCGAGACGCTGCCGGCCGGCTTGCGCGGGTCGATGCCGGCGCGGAACAGCGCTTCGCTGGCGTAGATGTTGCCCACGCCGACGACCACGGCGTTGTCCATCAGGAACAGTTTCACCGCCGCCGTGCGGCCGCGCGAGCGCCGCCACAGCAGGTCGCCGTCGAAGGCGTCGGTGAGCGGTTCGGGCCCAAGTCCGGCGAGCAGCTCGTGGGTGGTGCCGGGCGGCTGCCACAGCAGGCAGCCGAAGCGGCGCGGGTCGGTGAAGCGCAGCAGGCGCGGCGCCTGCGCATTCGTGCGCTCCAGCGCGATGTCGACGTGGTCGTGCCTGCCGACGGGCGCGTCCTCTGGCAGCACGCGCAGCACGCCGCTCATGCCCAGGTGCAGCAGCGCACTGCCGGCCTCGGTGTGCAGCAACAGGTATTTCGCGCGGCGCTCCACCGCGTCGATGCGCTGGCCGGGCAGCAGCGTCGTGATTTCCGGCGGGATCGGCCAGCGCAGGTCGGGCCGGCGCAGCAGCACCCCGGTGACGCGGCGGCCGACCACGTACGGTGCGATGCCGCGGCGGGTGGTTTCGACTTCGGGCAGTTCGGGCAAGGCGTGATCCCGCGATTCAGTGCAGCTCGGTGGTCGCCGTCGCCGGCGAGCGCGGCATGTAGCGCGACGATACCAGCGCAACCCGCTGACCTACCCGCACGTAGTGCTGCGGGCCGGTGACTGACAACTCGCCGAATTCCAGCATTTGGCCGTCCAGTTGCAACACGGCGCGCGGCGGCGCCAGCCCGATCTTCGCCGGCTTGAAGTCGCTGGCCGGACGCCAGCTCAGCACTGGCGCGGCGGCGGTGTCGGCGAGGTCGTTGAGCCGGGCATCGACGGCCCGTGCCGTCGTGCCGTCGACGCGCCACCAGTGGCCATCGCGCTTTTCGTAGTGCAGGGTCGGCGCGCCGGGCAGGGTCAGCACGATACGGCTGATGCCGGCCGGATCGAGCGTGGTGAGGTCGCCGGTTTCATGGTGTGCGTCACGCTGCCATTGCCAGCCGGCCAGTGACGACAAGGCCAGTACGGCGAGCAACAGGAGCAGGCGCTGGCGGGTGGCGCGCTTCATCGCTCAGCGCCGCCGCCGGCGCCAAGCGATCAGGCCGCCTGCCAGCAGCAGCAACAGCGGCAGCACGACCAGGAAGCCGATGCTGAGCGTGTTCAGTTCGGCTTGCGAGATCTGCAGCAGCCGGTCCGGCGCGCCGCGCGGCGGCAGCTGGACCAGCTTGTCGTCGCCCAGCAGCCAGTCGAACACGCGCTCGCCCAGCGCGCGGTTGCCGCCGTTGCCGAGGAAGGTGTTGGAGAGGAAGTCGCCGTCGCCGATCACCACCGCGCGCTGCTCGCTCTTGTCCGGGCTGGGCGACAAGCGGCTCAGCGCGAAGCCGAAGTCCAGCGGGCCCTTCAGTTCGCCGGCGTCGGCGTCGTAGCGGATGTCCGAAGGCCTGCTGTTGTCGATCGGCTGGAACTCGGTCCAGCTCTGCGCGCCGGAGCGCAGGAACGGCTTGGCCGCCCAGTCGCCTTGCGCCAGCTGGGCCAGCGCGGAGGCCTGCGGGAACAGCGTGGTCAAGGTGAAGCCGCGGGTGATCGCCTGCGGCGGGTAGCTGCCCAGCGCGATCAGGCGCGGGTCGTGCAGGCCCAGCGCGGCGCCGGAACCGTCGACCAGCACGCCCGGCAGCACACGGACGCCGAGCGCGGAGGCCAGCGGAGCGAGGCCGAGATCGTCGTTCGACGGCTCGCTCAGCCACAGCAGGTTGCCGCCGTTCTGCACGTAGGCGACCAGCGCCTGCACCGCGCCCGGCGGCAGCGCCAGGCTCGGGCTGGCCAGCACCACCAGGTCGGTGTGCTCGGGCACCGCACTGACCTGCGCGAAGTTCAGCGGCACCGCGCGCAAGCCGCGCGCTTCCAGCTGCGTGATGAAGGTGCCGAGGTCGGCGTTGGCCTGGCCGTCGGCGCGCCGTTCGCCGTCGCCGGTGACGAAGGCCACGATGCGGTCGCTGCCACGCAGCAGCCGTTCCAGCGCGTTGGTGAGGCTGCGCTCGGACAGCTCGTCCAGCCGCTGCTCGCGATCCCTGTAGTGCAGGATCAACGCGCCGTCGACGGTGATGCCCAGCTCGCGCATCTTCGCCGGGTCCAGCTGCGGGTCGACGAAGCGCAGCGTGAGGTCGCTCTTCACCGCCTGGTAGCGCTGCAGGAAGCCGGCCACGGTCTGGCGCAGGTTGCCCTGCGGGTTGGCGTAGCTGGTGATCTCCACCAGGCCGTCGAATCGGGCCAGCACCGCGCGGCTTTCCGCCGACAGGCTGCTGCGGCCGTTTGCGGTCCAGTCGGCCTGGTGCGCGTAGCGCGTGCTGAGGTAGCCGAGCGCCGCGGCCGCCAGCACCAGCAGCAGCGCGAACAGCCAGCCGTCCAGACGTCTGAATAGATGGCGCATCAGCCGCGCTCCCGGTCGGCGTCGAGCCGGCGCGTGGCCAGCGCCAGCGCCAGCACGATCAGCAGCGCGAACCAGACGAGGTCGGTGCTCGAGACCAGCCCGCGCAGCAACGGCTGCAGGTGCGTGCTCATCGCCAGCCAGTTGATCGCGCCGCCGTTGACGCCGGCCATCTGCGCGCCCAGGTTCACGCTCCACAGCGCCAGCGCGATCACCAGCGCGGCGGCGGCGGCCAGCGCCGGATGCGAGGCGAAACTCGAACAGGCCACGCCGACCGCAGCCAGCGCCGCCAGCATCAGCGCCAGGCCCAGCGTGGCGGCGGCCAGCTTGCCCCAGTCGAAGTGGGTGGCGTGCATCAGCGCCAGCGGCATCGCGAGTGCCAGTGCCAGCCACAGCAGCAGCCAGGCCAGCACCGCCAGGTACTTGCCCAGCACGATGCGCCAGGCCGGCACGCCCGCGGCGAACAGCAGCGGCAGGGTGCCGTTGCGACGCTCGCCGGCGAGCGTCGACATGGTGAGCAGCGGCACCACCAGGAACGCCAGCTGGGCCAGCTGGGCCAGCAGCGGCACGCCGACCAGGTCGGTGAAGCCGGGGCCGTCCGGCAGCGCGGCGCGCTGGATCTGCCCGGCCAGGAAGCCGCCCAGCAGCAGGGTGAAGTTCCACGCCAGCCACGCTACGGTGAGCGCCGCCAGCACCCAGGCCAGCGGACGCACCAGCAGGCGGCGCCATTCCAGTCGCGTCACGGCGACGGTGTTCGCGAAAGCATGGCTCATGCGGCGCGCGCCGGTGCGGTGCCGCCGTTCATCGCGATGCCGAAGAAGGTTTTTTCCAGCGCGGCGTGGTCGTCGGCGCGCACCGGGCCATCGTGGCGCAGCGTGCCCTCGTGCAGGATCGCCACGCGGTCGCACACCGCGGTGACCTCGGCCAGCAGGTGGGTGGACAGGATCACCGCGGTGCCGGCCGCGGCCTGCTCGCGGATCAGCGTGCGCAGCGCGGCGACCTGCACCGGGTCGAGCGCGTTGGCCGGCTCGTCCAGCACCAGCAGGGCGGGGCGGTGCAGCAGCGCGCAGGCCAGGCCGAGGCGCTGGCGCTGGCCCTGCGACAGCACGCCGGCCAGGCGCCGGGCCAGCGGCTGCAGCTCCAGCCGCGCGATGATCGCGCTGCGCGCCTGGCGCAGCGCGGCGCCGTTCAATCCGCGCAAGCGGCCATGCGCGTCGAGATGCTCTTCGACGCTCAGCTCGGCCCACACCGGCGCGCGTTCCGGCAGCCAGCCGATCTGCGTGCGGGCCAGTTCCGGCTGTTCCAGAAAATCCTCGCCACTCAGCTCGATTCTGCCGTTGTCGGGCTTCAGTGCGCCGGCGATCATCGACAAGGTGGTGGACTTGCCGGCGCCGTTCACGCCCAGCAGGCCCATTACCTGGCCGGCTTGCAGCTCCAGGCTGAGATCCTGCACGGCGGCGCGGCCGGCGCGGCGGCGGCTGAGCCGGTGCAGGCGCAGGACGGGAGGGGATGAATCGGCAGGCGACGAGGTCATTGCGTGATTGTCACGGCGCCCCCATCGTTAGACAACAGGCGCAGGCCGCGGGCGTGGATAACGTCACTTTAGCGTCCGGCTCTTGACCGACTGCTATCATTCGTGGTTCGCCGTGCTGGCGGGTATGGAAGCCCTCAATCTACACTGCATTCCATCCCTCACCCGGTGCTTTCCATGCTCGACGCTGTACTGGATTTCCTGAACGACGGTCTCGCCCATGCCAGTTGGGGCCAGATCCTCGTCTACATGCTGGTGGTCACCCAGCTCACCATCTTCACGGTGACGATCTACTACCACCGCTGCCAGACCCACCGCGGGGTGGACCTGCACCCGCTGGTGCAGCACTTCTTCCGCTTCTGGGGTTGGCTCACCACCGGCATGGTCACCCGCGAGTGGGTGGCGGTGCACCGCAAGCACCACGCCAAGGTGGAGACCGCGGAGGATCCGCACAGCCCGCAAATCTACGGCATCAAGAAGGTGTTCTGGGATGGCGTGTCGCTGTACCGCGACGCCAGCTACGTGAAGGAAGACCTGGAGAAGTACGGCCGCGGCACCCCGGACGACTGGATCGAGCGCAAGCTCTACACCGGCCATCCGTACTGGGGCCCGGCGCTGATGCTGGTGATCAGCCTGGCGCTGTTCGGCGTGATCGGCGCCGCGCTGTGGGCGGTGCAGATGATCTGGATCCCGTTCTGGGCCGCCGGCTTCGTCAACGGCATCGGCCACTGGTGGGGCTACCGCAACTTCGAGAGCGCCGACACTGCCACCAACCTGATCCCGTGGGCCTTCTGGATCGGCGGCGAGGAGCTGCACAACAACCACCACGCCTTCCCCAGTTCGGCCAAGTTCGCCCTGCGCAAGTGGGAGTTCGACATCGGCTGGGTGGTGATCTGCGCGCTGCAGAAGGTGGGTCTGGCCAAGGTGCTGCGCGTGGCGCCCACGCTGGACGTGCGTCCGAACGTGCGCCTGCCCGACGCCGACACGCTGAAGGCCGTGCTCACCCACCGCTTCCAGGCGATGACCGACTACTACCGCAACGTGATCGTGCCCACCCTGCGCGACGAAGCGGCCCATGCCGGCGAGAACATCAAGGCGGTGCCGCGCCGCATGCGCCGTGCGCTGGCCGACGGCGGCCGCTGGCTGGACAGCGAAAGTCGCGACCGCCTGCAGGCCGTGCTGGCCAAGCGCCCGACCCTGAAGACCGTGTGCGAGTTCCGCACCCGTCTGGCGGCGTTGATGGAACAGCGCGGCGCCGAGCAGGCGCTGAAGGGCCTGCAGCAGTGGATCCGCGAGGCTGAGGAAAGCGGCATCCGCTCGCTGCAGGAATTCGCGCAGCGGCTCAAGGGCTACAGCGTCGCGGCGGCCTGAGCGGCCGCGACAGATTCCGGCAAAACAAAACCCGCCGAATGGCGGGTTTTGTTTTTTTTGGGGCGGCGGGGCCTTGGGGATGCCTCGCTTGTGGTAATTGGTGCCGCTGGCGTGTCCGGTGCCCGTACCGCAATGGCGAATCGGGCGACGAAAGAAAACCCGCTACGCGGGCGGGTTCTCCTTGAGGTGTCGTGTTGCTGCGGCAGATGCGGGTGCAAGAGCCGAAGCGATCCCTGCCTACGCAGGGATGACGTTCTGACAGAGCCGCTCGCGCGGAGCGCGAGCGGGTCAGAACGTCACTTGATCTTGCCTTCCTTGTAGATCACGTGCTTGCGCACGACCGGGTCGTACTTCTTGAACTCGAACTTTTCCGGCGTGTTCTTCTTGTTCTTCTGCGTGGTGTAGAAGTGGCCGGTACCGGCCGAGGAGATCATGCGGATCTTGTCGTTTGCAGTCTTGGCCATGACGGATCTCCTTAGACCTTTTCGCCGCGGGCGCGCATCTCGGCAATCACGGCCTCGATGCCATTCTTGTCGATCGTGCGCAGGGCATTGTTGGAAACGCGCAGCTTGATCCAGCGGTTCTCGCTGGGCACCCAGAAACGACGCTCATGCAGGTTCGGCAACCAGCGACGACGGGTCCGGTTGTTGGCGTGCGAGACGTTGTTGCCGCTCTGCGCACCCTTGCCGGTGACTTGACATACACGGGCCATGACTTGCCTCCGTAATTGTTTTTGGACACCCGTTGGCCAGGGTGCGATCGGCCCAGCGGCGCCAGGCGCCACGCGATGCTGGAGTTGTCGCAACGCATGATCGTGAGGTCCGTACCGCGTGGCGGACCGCCCGGAAACACCGGGCCGACAGAGGCGAGCCGCGCATTCTCGCAGAAAAACCAGTCCCGGCGCAATCTTGCGGGGTTCCGCCGGCGTCGGTTGGCGTGCGCACTGCGGGGATGTATGGAACAATCAGCCTCTTTTGTACACACGACCCAGACCCGAGGAATCCCCGATGGCACAAGAGATCACCAACGACCAGGCCAACGGCCAGGCCAGTCAGCCGCAACTGGTGATGCAGAAGATCTACGTGAAGGACGTGTCCTTCGAGGCGCCGAATGCGCCGCAGATCTTCCAGGAGCTCGACGAGAAGGACCAGCCGCAGGTGCAGCTGAACCTGGGCCAGAAGGCGACCGACCTCGGCAACAATCTGTACGAAGTGGTGCTCAGCCTCACCCTGACCTGCACCGTCGGCCAGCGCACCGCCTACCTCGCCGAGGTGGAGCAGGCCGGCCTGTTCGGCATCGCCGGCTTCAGCGAGATGGACCACGCCGGGATCATCGGCAGCTACTGCCCGAACCTGCTGTTCCCGTACGCCCGCCAGGTGATCTCCTCGCTGGTGCTGGAAGGCGGCTTCCCGCCGTTCCTGCTGCAGCCGATCAACTTCGATGCGCTGTTCGCCGAGCAGCAGCGCCGCATGATGGGCGGCGACGACGCGCCGGTCACGCTCAACAGCTGAGCCGTGTCGATGGCCGAAAACCCGAAGCTGACCGTCCTTGGGGCCGGCTCCTGGGGAACCGCGCTGGCGGCGCTGGCCGCCCGCAACGGCGTGCCGACCACACTGTGGGGGCGTGACCGCGAGGCATTGGCGACGATGGCCGCCCGCCGCCGCAACCAGCGCTACCTGCCGGACACCGAGCTGCCGGCAGAGCTCACCTACGAAGCCGACCTGGCCGCCGCCGTGCGCGGCGCCGGCATCGTGCTGATCGTGGTGCCCAGCCATGCATTCGCCTCGATGCTGGACGAGATCGCGCCGCTGCTCGATGCCGGCACCGCGATCGCCTGGGCGACCAAGGGCTTCGAGCCCGGCACCGGTCGCTTTCTGCACGAGCTGGTGGCCGAACGGCTGCCGGGTCGCGCCGCAGCGGTGATCACCGGCCCGTCGTTCGCCAAGGAAGTCGCCGCCGGCCTGCCCAGCGCGGTCACCGTGCATTCGGACGACGCGGCGTTCGCGCAGCGGCTGGCCACCCTGCTGCACGCGCCGAACCTGCGTGCGTACTCCGGCGGCGACGTGCTCGGCGCCGAGCTGGGTGGTGCGATGAAGAACGTGCTGGCGGTGGCCACCGGCATCGCCGACGGCATGCAGCTGGGGCTGAACGCCCGCGCCGGCCTGATCACCCGCGGCATGAACGAGATGCTGCGCCTGGGCGTGGCGCTGGGTGCGCGGCCGGAGACGCTGATCGGCCTGTCCGGCTTGGGCGACCTGGTACTGACCTGCACCGGCGATCTCTCGCGCAATCGCCGGCTTGGCCTGGCGCTGGGCCAGGGCGTGGCGATCGACGAGGCGGTACGGCGGATCGGCCAAGTGGTGGAAAGCATCCTCACCGCCGATGAGGTGGCGCGGCTGGCCGACAAGCATGGCCTCGACCTGCCGATCAGCGCCGGCGTGCGCGCCGTGCTGCACGGCGAGGTCACCCCGACCGACGGGCTCAAGGCGCTGATGGCGCGCGAGCAGAAGCCGGAATACCCGCACGGGCTGTTCGGTACCGCGTAAGCCGCACGCCGCGTGCCTGGGCGCTTCGGCCCGGGTGCGTTTTCGACCGTCGCATCCTGCCGTCGCGCTGCTAAGCTCAACGTTTTGGTTGTCGCCACGGACCGTACGCGCATGCAGCAACCGGACGGGAAACCCCACGCCGCCATCGCGCCATCCGGCGATGACGAAGCCCTGCCGCAGGCATGGCGGCGGCTGCTGGCCGCGCCGAAGCCGGCCGTGGTCGACGAGCACGGCGTGCTGGGGTTTTTCCTGGAAGTGATGCCGGAGGACGGCGCCGCGTTCGCCCGGCTGGACGTGGCGCCGGTGCTGCTGGCGGTGGTCGAGCACGGCCGCCACGCGCGGCCGGTGCCGCTGGACAGCCGGCACCTGGCGCAGTCGCCGCTCGAGCTGCACGAGCAACGCCTGGCCGCGACCATGCTCGGCCTGCCGCAGAGCGTGCGCAAGGGCCGCAGCTATGCGCGCCTCGGCAGCCCTGTCGGCGACACCCTGCTGGCCGAGATCCTGGATACCGCGCCGTGCTTCCTCGGTGGCCTGGCCGGGCTGCGGCTGTCGCGCGGCAAGTCGCATCCGCTCAACTGGCACTGGCAGCTGGAAGCGGACGGCAGCCAGCGCCTGCTGCCGGTGCTGCCGCACAACCAGCGCCTGCTGCGCATCGACGGGCTGTGGTACCTCGATGCCGAATGCGCCACCGTGGGCCGCTTCGACGCGGCGGTCGAGGAAACCCGCTGGCTGGAGCTGCCGCCGCTGAAGCACGAGTACGGCCGCAGCCTGCGCAATCGCCTGGCCGGCAGCCGGCTGGCCACGCGGGTGCCGTTGCCGCAGGTGTTCGATGAAGTGCGCCGCTCGGCGCTGGCGCCCAAGCCCGTATTGACCCTGCACGCGCTGACCCGGCACGTGCGGCTGGCCGCCGGCACGCCACCGCTGGGCTACGCGCGGCTGGCCTTCGACTATGCCGGCGAGCGCCTGCCCGCGCGCGGCGGTGAGCCGCTGGTGCGGCGCGTGCGCAACGGCCAGCTGGTCGAGATTACCCGCCGCCGCGCCGAGGAATTGTCGGCTATGGAGCAGCTCGAACGCGCCGGACTCACCCCCGGCGTGGATACCGAAGGCTTGCCGTGGGACGTGGCCGAAACGCTGCCCGACGACGCCTGGCTGTTCCCCGGCACCGGCTACGCCGGGGCGCTGGAGGTCAACACGCCGGCACGCTGGCTGGCGCTGCGGCCGAAACTCGAAGTGGAAAATTTCCAGGTCGAGTACGCGCCGAGCTTTCCGTTCGAGGTGCTGGAAGGTCCGGTGCACTGGTACGGCCACGCGGTGGAAGACGCCGACGACCACGCCTTCGACCTGGAAATCGGCATCGAGCTGGACGGCGAGCGCCACAACCTGCTGCCTGCGGTGGCGCAGGCGCTGGCCGAGCACCAGCTGAACCTGCGCCCGGCGCCCAACGAGCCGGAAGACGCGGTGTGGTACGCGCCGGTCGATGCGCGCCGGCGCGTGCCGGTGCGCCTGAAGGAACTGCGCGGCCTGCTGGCGCCGCTGGCCGAGTACCTGGAGAAACCGCGCCGCAGGTTGCACCTGCCGCGCGTGCAGGCCGGCCGGTTGGAGGAACTCGCCGCGGCGATGCCCGGTGACGGCACGCTGGAGGCGGCCGAGCCGCTGCTCGGTTTCGCCGCGCGCCTGCGCGACGCCGCCGAGCGCGCCAGCGACGCGGTGCCCGACGGGCTCACCGTCGAGCTGCGCCCGTACCAGCGCGAAGGTCTGCGTTGGCTCAACGCGCTGGCCGAGGCCGGCGTCGGCGGCGTGCTGGCCGACGACATGGGCCTGGGCAAAACGCTGCAGCTGATCACCCACCTGCTGGCGCTGAAGCAGGGCGGCGCACTGGGCCAGCCCGCGCTGGTGGTGGTGCCGACCAGCCTGATCCCGAACTGGCAGGCGGAGATCGCACGCTTCGCGCCGATGCTGCGCGTGCTGACCCTGCACGGGCCGCAGCGGGCCGAGGAGTTCGCCCAGCTGGGCGCGCAGGACATCGTGCTGACCAGCTATGCGCTGCTGCCGCGCGACGTGGTCGCGCTGCGCAGGCAGCCGTTCGCGCTGATCGTGCTGGACGAGGCGCAGCAGGTGAAGAACCCGCGCACGCAGGCGCGGCGTGCGCTGCTCAGCCTGCGCACGTCACGCTACGTCTGCCTTACCGGAACGCCGCTGGAGAACCACCTCGGCGAGCTGTGGTCGCAGATCGACCTGGCGGTGCCCGGGCTGCTCGGCGACGAAGGCGCGTTCCGCCGCTTCTATCGCCTCCCGATCGAGAAGCAGCACGACGAGGAATGCCAGCAGCGGCTGAACCTGCGCATCGCGCCGTTCATCCTGCGTCGGACCAAGGCACAGGTGGCCAGGGAGCTGCCGCCGAAGACCGAGATCACCCGCCGCGTGGTGTTGGAAGGCCGCCAGCGCGACCTCTACGAAGGCCTGCGGCTGTCGCTGGCGGAAGAACTGCGCGAGGTGATCGCGCAGCGCGGCATCGCGCACTCTGGCATCGTGGTGCTGGACGCGCTGCTGAAATTGCGCCAGGTCTGCTGCGATCCGCGGCTGGTGAAACTGGAAGCCGCGCGCGGCGTGCACGAGTCGGCCAAGTTCGAGCTGCTGATGGACATGCTGCCGGCGCTGCTCGACGAAGGGCGCAAGGTGCTGCTGTTCTCGCAGTTCACCGGCATGCTGAAACTGATCGCCGCCGAGCTCGACCGCCGGCGCATCCGCTACGTCACCCTGACCGGCGACACCCGCGACCGCGCCGAGCCGGTACAGCGTTTCCAGAATGGCGAAGTGCCGCTGTTCCTGCTCTCGCTGAAGGCCGGCGGGGTGGGCCTGAACCTCACCGCCGCCGACACCGTGATCCACTACGACCCGTGGTGGAATCCCGCCGCCGAGGCGCAGGCCAGCGACCGCGCGCACCGCATCGGCCAGGACAAGCCGGTGTTCGTGTTCCGCCTGATCACCTCGGGCACGGTGGAGGAACGCATCGAGCAGCTGAAGGAGCGCAAGGCCGAACTGGCTGCGGCCGTGCTCGAAGGCGGCGGCAGCCGCGAGAGGCTCAGCTTCGACGAGGGCGACCTGGACACGCTGCTGGCGCCGGACTGAGCCTGCCTCAGGACGATGGCCGCAGACGCGTGCGCAGCAGCGCGTCCACCGCCTGCTGCCACTGCGGCGAGCCGGGTTGCGATTGCGGCGCTTCCTGGCCCAGTTTGGCCTGCACCGCCCGGTTCCATGCATCCGAGCCGTGGCTGGGGCCGTGGCCGTCGTCGGCGATCTGCAGCGAGCGGTCGACCCACGCATACCATTCGGGCGAGCCCAGTGCCGCGTTGGCCGGTGCGGATGGGCCGGCGGTGTCGGATGGCGGCGGTGCCGGCGAGGGCGAACAGGCGGCAAGCAGCAGGGCAAGCGGCAGGCTGGCGACGAGGCGGCGCATGGAAGGCTCCGTGGACAGTTGATCCGAGCCTACCGCGCGCATGCACGGCGGTGATTAAGTTTTCATGATGCGCGGCGGCGCGGTTCAGCGAAGTGGCTCAGTCGCGCGCGGCCACCTCGTCGAGGTGCCACAGCAGGCCAGCCGGGTCGTCGTACACGCGGAATGCGCCGGACTGCTGCAGCTCGGCGTGGCCGTAGCCGCCGGAGAGCAGACCCACGCCGAGCGCGTGCGCACGCTGCGCGGCGAGCATGTCCCACACGCTGTCGCCGATCACCAGCGACTGCCGGATGTCCACGCCCAGCCGCGCCGCGGCGGCGAGGAACAGGTCGGGGTCGGGCTTAGCGTGGCGCACCTGGTCGCGCGTCACCACCGGTACCTTTGACGGGTCGACGCCGAGCGCCGCCAGGTTGGACGCGGCGGTTTCCATCCGCCCGCTGGTGGCGATCGCCCACGGGATGCCCTGCGCGGTGAGGTAATCCAGCAGCTCGCGCGAGCCGGGCAGCGGCCGCACCGAACCCTGTGCGTGCTGCCGGTTGAACGCCTCGGCATGCCACTGGCGCAGGCGGTCGAGGCGCTCCTCGGTGATCGCCAGCCCGGTCTCGCGCAGCAGGATGTGCGCGAACAGGCCGCCGCTCATGCCGATCTTGCGGTGGATCCGCCACACCGACAGTTCCACACCCTCGCGATCCAGCGCTTCCTTCCACGCCAGTACGTGCTGGTAGACGCTGTCGATCAGGGTGCCGTCGAGGTCGAACAGGAAGGCGGTGTCGTGGCGGGGCATGGAGTTTCTCCGTGGGGTATCAGTGCAACAGGTCGATCCTGCGCAGGCCGCGCCGGCTCGCATCGAGGTTGCCGCCGGGCGGCCAGCCGACCACGGTGTCGACGACGGTGCCGTGGTCGGGAAAGTAGAACACCGGAGTCTCGACGCGCTCGACCATCGGCAGGCTGGCGTTGTCGTAGGCGATGCCGAGCCGCAGCGCGGGATGCGCCTGGTTCCACTCGCGCACGGCGTCGAAGGCGGTGACCTGCGCGGGCGGCACCACCCATTGCCCGTACTCGCGGAACAGCTCGCGCAGCAGCGGCTCGGCCTCGATGTCGCGCGCGGCGTTCGCGGCAAAGTGGCAGCCGGTCGAGGCCAGCACGGTCACCTGCGCCGGGGCGCGCAGGTTGAAGCGGAAGCGCACCAGCTCGCGCGTGCGCGTGTCTGGCGTGACGACCCACAGACTGGGCTGGCCGCTGCGGATACGGCTGAACGCGCGCATCGACGGCGGCGGCTTGCGTCCGGCCTCGGGATGCGCTGCCAGCAGCGCGCGGGCCTCGTCGTCGTGGTGCGCGATGAGCAAGGCATCGTGGAAGTCGGCGAGCTGCGGGCGATCGACGCGCTGGCGGCGCTCCAGTTCGGCGAAATCGCGGCGCAGGTCGGCGAGGTAGTCCGGCTGGCCGGTGGTTCGGAAAGCGAGGTTCGCCGCGCGGAACAGGAATTCCACGTTGCGGTCGCCGAGGGCACGCCGTCGGGCGTCGGCCTGCGCGGGCGTGAAGTCCGCGCCATAGCTGCGCGCGATGGCCTGCGCCTGCGCGTCGAGACCGTCGGCTTGCGCGGTCGCGGCCAGCAGGCGGTCGTAGGCCGGTTCCAGCACGCTGGCCGCGGGTTCGTGCGTGGCGGCGCGCGGCATGGTCAGCACATCCAGATCGATGGCGTAGCTCTGCACGCCGAACAGGCGCAGCAGGGTATAGGCCTGTTCGCGGGTGAGTTCGTAGCGCAGGTCGGCGAGGCTCAGGCGGCCCAGGCCGTGTTCGCGGTACACCAGGCTGTCGAGAAAGCGGTGCCGTGCACCCGGCGTGAGCCAGTCCAGCGGCGACTGCGCCGGCGGGGCATCCCGCTGGTAGGCGTCCAGCGCCGCGCGCGAGGTGATCGGTGTGGCCGGGATGGCCAGTGCCACATGGCGGGTGACGCCGGCCGGCGGCGGCTCCACCGCCAGCGCCGCGAACGGCAGCGCCGACGCGTGCAGGCACAGCAGGCGGACGATGGCGGCGCATGGCATACGCATGCCTCGCATTCCGTCGGAAGGATACGCGCCGGCCCGTGTAGCTAACACGTCGGAAGCAGCGTTCTCCCCGACTCCAGCACCGCCAGCGCCGCCGCGCCGAGCAGGCCCGGCTCGGGATTCATGATCGCCTGGGTCGGCACCTTTTCCATGATGTCGCGGAAGCGGCCCTTGGCCTCGAAGCGTTCGCGGAAGCGGCCGCGTTCCAGCCACGGCAGCAGCACCGGGATCAGCCCGCCGGTGAGGTAGACGCCGTTCCACGCGCCCAGCGTGAGCACCAGGTCGCCGGCGACGCTGCCGAAGATGCCGGCGAAGGTCTCCACCGTACGCGTGCACAGCGGGCAGCTGCCGTCCTTCGCGCGGGCGGTGATGTCCTCCGGCTTCAGCGCGTCGGGCGTCGCGCCGACCATGTGGCAGATCGCGTCGTACAGGTTCACCAGGCCCTGGCCGCAGATCAGCCGCTCGTTGGAGACGCGCCCGTACTTGTGGTTGAGGTAGTCGAGGATGGCGATGTCCTCCGGCGTGTGTGCGGCGAAACCGGCGTGGCCGCCTTCGGTCTGCAGCACGCTGCAGTGGCCGCCGCGCACCAGCAGGCCGCCCACGCCCAGGCCGGTGCCGGGGCCGACGACGGCGAAGGTCTGCTCAGCTTCGGCGCCGACCACCGGGCGCGGCACCGTGCCCACGTCGACCAGGTCGTCGCCATGCAGCAGGGTCACCGCCATGCTCTGCGCGGCAAAGTCGTTGACCAGGTGCACGTATTCCAGGCCCAGCGCGCTGGCCGTCTGGTGCGCCGAGATTGCCCACGGGTTGTTGGTGACCTTGACCGTCTCGCCGTCGACGATGCGGCCGGCGGCGGCCACGATGGCGCGGCTCACCTTGAGGCCGGTGTCGGCAAGGTACTGCTTCGCGGTCGCGACCAGCGAATCGTGCTCGGCCACCCGGTAGCGCCGGATGCTGTCGCTCAGCAGCGGCTGGTCGCGCGATGGATCGGCCACCCCGAAACGGACATTGGTGCCGCCAAGATCGACGAGCAGGGTGGGGGCGGAAACGTGCATCGGGACTCCAGTGGGGACACGGAAAGCAGCAAGCCTGCCGTGAATGCGCCCTAGCGTCCAGCGCCGGTCGCATCCGGCAGGCGCGGGTCGCCCGGCGCGTGGCGGGTGAGCTCATGGTTTTTCCTTGCGCTTGCTGCCCCTGCCGGGCGGCTTGTGGCCGCCGTGCTTGGGCTTGTGCCCCCCGTGCTTGGGCGGGTGGCCGGGCGGCGCCGGAGTGGGATTGGCCGCACCTGCCTGCAGGGCGCCGAGCAAGGCCTGTCCGTCCGGGCTGCCCAGTCCGGTGCAGGCGTCCCAGCCCGGGCCCGCCGTGTAGCTGCCGTTGTCGCCCTGGGTGATGTCGTGGAAGGCCCCGCCGCCGAGGTCATACAGGGCGGCCTGCACCGCGCCCAGCGGGTGGCCGAGCTGTTGGCCAAGGCGAGCCACCAGCGCGGCCCACAGCGGCGCGACGGCGCTGGTGCCGCCGACCACCTCGTCCTGGCTGTCCACACGCACCGCATAACCGGTGAGCGGATCGGCATTGCCCGCGACATCCGGCACGCCGCGCCCGGCGAAGCCTGCGGCTGTCGCGGGCACCGCCGCGCCCGCCTGCCATGCGGGCAGCGCAAACACGGCACTGACGCCGCCACCGGTGGCGCCCTCGTTGGCCGCGGTTTCGTTCCAGGTCACCTCGCTGCTGATCGCGCCGCCGCTGGCGAGCAGCTTGGTGCCCCCGCAGGCCAGCACGGACAGGCTGGCGGCGGGAAAATCCACATGCGGCCGACCATCGCTTTCGCCATCGCTGGAGCCGCCGTCGCCGGCCGCCACGGTCACCGTCACGCCGAGTGCGGCGGCGTCCTCCAGCGCGGTTTCCATCGCGTCGCGCGACGCCGTAACCCAGCTGTCTTCCGGAGCGCCCCAGCTGATCGACATGGCCGTGGCCGGCAGGCTGCTGTCGTGCGCGGCCTGCGAGATCGCGTTGTAGAAGCCCTGGTCGGTATTCGGGGCGAAGTAGACGGCCAGCTTCGCCGCCGGTGCCAGCGCGCCGGCGATCTCGATGTCCAGCATCACCTCCGCATCCGCGGCGCCGCCGGGCTGGTTGCTGCCGCCGTCGATCGACACGGCGGTGATGGCGGGCGTCGCCAGGCCGAGCGAACTGAAGTAGGTATCCAGATCGGCCTGCCGGTAGCCACCGCCCAGTTCGATGATTGCGATGACCTGGCCGCTGCCGTCCGCGCCGGCGGGAAAGTCGTACAGCTGGCCCACCTGCAGCGGCGTGTAGGTGTTCACCGGTTGCGCCTGTGCCACGCGGAAGTGCGGCCGGGCGACCGGGCGGCGGTCGAGGCCCAGCACCGCGATCACCGCCGGATCCGGCAGGGTCGGCGCCTGCGCGGAGCCGACATAGACCACTCCGCCGGACGTCAGCTCGTAGCGGCCCAGCTGCACGCCGAACGCGTGCTGCAGGGCTTGCACCGTGCCGCGCAGGTGCAGCGTCCGCCGCGCCGGCTCGCTGGCCAGTTCCTGCAGGCCGTGCTGGCGGCCGAAGTTACGCAGGCGATCCAGGTCGTCCGGGTCGGCGCCGTAGCGGACCTCGAAGTCGGCATGCCGGGTGGCCCGCGAGGAAGGTGGGGCCACCGTGTCCAGCGGGCTCCGGCGGCGCAGCACGAGGGTCACGTCGAGCGACGCATCCGGAGCGTGTCGGCCCAGGTAATGGGCGCCGGGCGGCTGGTGCTGGCGGATGGCCGGGGTGGGGGTTCGGGTGGTGCCCATGGGGCTTCCTCCGGGGGAATGGTGGCGAATGCCATGTCGAGGGTGCCCCGGAAAATGTTATGGCCCGGTTGCGCCGGCGTGTCGCGGATGTCGTGGCGACGCCGCGTTTGGCGTTGTGGCTTAAAATGCGCGGATACGCCCTGCCAGGACCCGCCATGAGCTTTCCCGCCATCCGCATGCGCCGCATGCGCCGCGACGCCTTCTCCCGCGCGCTGATGCGCGAGCACACCCTACTGCCCAGCGACCTGATCATGGTTGCATTCGTGATCGATGGCGAAGGCCGGCGCGAGGCGGTGCTGTCGATGCCGGGGGTGGATCGGCTTTCCATCGACGGCTTGCTGGCGCTGGCCGGCGAATGCGTGCGGCTGGGCATCCCCGCGCTGGCTCTGTTCCCCTCGCCCGGTGCCGATGTGAAGTCGCTCGACGCCAGCGAGGCGTGGAACCCGAACAACCTGATGCACCGCGCCACCCGCGCGCTGAAGGCGAAGTATCCCGAGCTGGGCCTGATCGGCGACGTGGCGCTGGACCCGTACACCACCCACGGCCAGGACGGCCTGATCGACGACGCCGGCTACGTGATGAACGAGCCCACCGTCGAGGCGCTGATCAAGATGTCGCTGGCCCAGGCCGCGGCCGGCATGGATTTCGTGGCGCCGTCGGACATGATGGATGGCCGCATCGGCTCCATCCGCGACGCACTGGAAGAAGCCGGCCACATCCACACGCGCATCCTCGCCTACTCGGCGAAATACGCCTCCGCGTTCTACGGCCCGTTCCGCGACGCGGTCGGTTCCGCGGCCAACCTCGGCAAGGGCAACAAGCACACCTACCAGATGGACGTGGGCAACAGCGACGAGGCGCTGCGCGAGGTCGAACTGGACCTGCTCGAAGGCGCCGACGCGGTGATGGTGAAGCCCGGCCTGCCCTACCTCGACGTGCTGCGCCGGGTGAAAGACACCTTCGGTGCGCCCACCTTCGTCTACCAGGTGAGCGGCGAATACGCGATGCTGAAGGCCGCCGTGCAGAATGGGTGGCTGGATGAGAAGGCGGTGGTGCTGGAAGCGCTCACCGCGTTCAAGCGGGCGGGGGCGGATGCGATCCTTACCTACTATGCAATCGATGCCGCGCGGTGGTTGCGCGGGGAATAGGCACAACTCCGCTGCTGCCAATACAGGGGGCAGGTTCAGTTCTTGTGGCAGGCCATCGTGCTTTGCAGAAGCAAGAGCTTTCGTGCGCCTTCGGCGCGCGAGTTACTTTCTCTTTGCGTGGCCAAAGAGAAAGTAACCAAAGAGAAAGGCCACCCCGCTTGGCGCTTGCCGGACATCCTGTCCGGCAAGTCCGTGAGCCGGGGCCGGGCTTTTCGACCGGACTCCTGTCCGGGCGAAAAGGAGTCGACATCCCTGTCGACTCCCCTGCGGGCCTGTCGACCCCGGCTCACCGCCGCACAGGGGCCCCGGGTAGAGCTGCGGGCCATCCTGGCCCGCACTCGGTGATGAAGCGGAAAGCAACAGCCACAGCAAAGCACCGCTTTGCTGTGGCTTCGCTCTCGCTCTTGCTCTTGATCTGGTTCTTCTGAAGAGTGCGCGCCAGGAGGGCGCGCTGCTCTACCCGGGGTCCCCTCTGCAGCGGCGGCCGGGTGGTGGAAAAGCCCGCAGGGTGGCCGGCAGGGATGCCGGCCAGTTTGGCGTCAGCACAGGCAACGGCATGGATGCCGGAGTTGAGGCAACGCAGGAGCGGTTGCCCGATGTGCTGTCGACAAACCCCACCACCCGGTCGCGGACCTTGCGGGCAGGATGCCCGCAAGGCGCGTAAGCGGGGTGCCCCTCTCTTTGGTTACTTTCTCTCGGGCAAGCGAGAGAAAGTAACTCGCCCTCCGCAGGAGGGTGAAAGCTCTTGCTCGTGGAGGACTGGCAGCCCGGGCCCAAAGCATGGTGGCGCGATACCATTGCGATCTCCGATCGCAACCCGAGTTCGCCCGCCATGACGCCCCCGCGCCTAGAAATCACCCGCCCCGACGACTGGCACCTGCACCTTCGCGACGGCGACGCGCTGGCTTCGGTGGTCGGCCACACCGCGCGGCGTTTCGCCCGCGCCATCGTGATGCCGAACCTGAAGCCGCCGGTGACCACGGTGGCGCAGGCCGAGGACTATCGTCGGCGCATCCTTGCCAGCCTGCCGGCGGGCGCGCGCTTCCAGCCGTTGATGACGCTGTATCTCACCGAGAACACGCCGGTGGAGGAAATCGCCCACGCCAAGGCCAGCGGCAGCGTGTTCGCGGTGAAGTACTACCCGGCCGGCGCCACCACCAATTCCGATTCCGGCGTGCGCGAGCTGTCGCGGGTGCACCACGTGCTGGAGGCGATGGAGAAGCACGAGCTGCCGCTGCTGATGCACGGCGAGGTCACCGACTCGGCCGTCGACATCTTCGATCGCGAACGCGTGTTCATCGAGCGCCACCTGCTGCCGCTGCGCGAGCGCTTCCCGGCACTGCGCATGGTGCTGGAGCACATCACCACCAGCGACGCAGCCGAGTTCGTCGCCGGCGCGCCGGCCAACGTGGCGGCCACCATCACCGCGCACCACCTGCTGCTCAACCGCAACGCACTGTTCGAGGGCGGCATCCGCCCGCACCACTATTGCGCGCCGATCCTCAAGCGCGAGACGCACCGCGCCGCGCTGTTGCAGGCGGCCACCAGCGGCGATGCGCATTTCTTCCTCGGCACCGACAGCGCGCCGCACCCGCGTGAGGCGAAGGAAGCCGCGTGCGGCTGCGCAGGTTTGTACACCGCCCACGCGGCGCTCGAACTGTATGCCGAGGCATTCGAACAGGCGGGCCGGCTGGATCGGCTGGAAGCGTTCGCCAGCTTCCATGGCCCGGATTTCTACGGTCTGCCGCGCAACACCGATCGCGTCGCACTCGAACGCACCCCATGGAGCGTGCCGCAGGTCTATCCGCTGGGCGGCAGCAGCTGCGTGCCGATGCGCGCTGGCGGCAGCGTCGGCTGGTCGCTGGCGTAAGGCGCGCGCCTCCCGCTCCTGGTAGGAGCCCGCTCGCGGGCGATGCTCTTCGAATCCCGAATCCCGAGCAGGTGCATCGCCCGCGAGCGGGCTCCTACGGGCGGTGGTGTGTCCGGGATGGTGATGGACACAATGCCATCATTCAGGCCGTAGGTTGGGGTGAGCGTATGCGAACCCCCAACATCACGGCCGTGTGGACGTTGGGGTTCGCCCCAACCCACGGTGTGGGGACCGGACGCTCAGTAGGCGAACTCGCGGAACAGCGGGTCGATGTTGCCGTGCCACGGACCGTGGAACAGCTCCAGCTTGCGCTCGGCCGGGGTCTGGTTGGCCTGCGCGATCTCCACCAGCGGTTCGAGGAAGATGCTTTCGTCGGCACCGTGGCGATTGAGCCGGGCGCGGCGCTTGAGGCCGTGGCCGGCGATCTTCAGCGCCTCTTCGGCGAGGTCGCGTACCGTGCCGCCGCGGAACGGCAGCTTCAGCGCGTGCTTCGGCACGCCGTCGCGCAGGGCGTGGCGCTCCTCGCGGCTGAAGTCCTTGACCAGGTCCCACGCCGCATCCAGTGCCTGCTGGTCGTAGAGCAGACCGACCCAGAACGCGGGCAGCGCGCACAGCCGGTTCCACGGGCCGCCGTCGGCGCCGCGCATCTCCAGGTACTGCTTCAGGCGCACCTCGGGGAAGGCGGTGGTGAGGTGGTCGGCGAAGTCCTTCATGGTCGCGTGCACGCTCGGCAGCGTGGGCAGCTCACCGGCCAGGAAGCGTTTGAAATCCTGCCCGGCCAGGTCGATGTAGCGGCCGTCCTGGTAGCTGAAGTACATCGGCACGTCGAGGATGTAGTCGACGTAGCGCTCGTAGCCGAAGCCGTCGGCGAACACGAAGTCGAGCATGCCGGTGCGGTCGGGGTCGGTGTCGGTCCAGATCTGCGAGCGGTACGACAGATAGCCGTTCGGACGTCCTTCGGTGAACGGCGAATCGGCGAACAGCGCGGTGGCGATCGGTTGCAGCGCGAGGCCGACGCGGAACTTCTTGATCATGTCCGCTTCGGAGGAGAAATCCAGGTTCACCTGCACCGTGCAGGTGCGCGTCATCATGTCCAGGCCGAGCGAGCCGACCTTGGGCATGTACTCGCGCATGATCTTGTAACGGCCCTTCGGCATCCACGGCATTTCGTCGCGGCGCCACTTCGGCTGGAAGCCCATGCCGAGGAAGCCCAGGCCCATGCCGTCGGCGACCGAGCGTACCTCCTCCAGGTGCGAGTTCACCTCGCAGCAGGTCTGGTGGATGGTCTCCAGCGGGGCACCGGACAGCTCCAGCTGGCCGGCCGGCTCCAGCGTGATCGAGGCCTTGTCGCGCGACAACGCTACCGGGGTCTCGCCTTCGCGAGCGATGTCCCAGCCGTAGCGCACGGCGATACCTTCGAGCAGGGCGCGAATGCCGCGCTCGCCCTCGAACGGGGGTGGGCGTAGATCATCGGTACGGAAGCCGAACTTCTCATGCTCAGTGCCGATGCGCCACGCCTCGTGCGGTTTTTCGCCGGCGGCGAGATAGTCAGCAAGCTGCTGGCGGCCGGCGATCGGGGTGCTCTTGACGGCACTGGGTATGGACACGGGCGAAGCCTCGCTGGAGGAGCCGACACTATGGGGGCGGCGCAAGCCGACGAAAAGGGGTGTCGTGGAATGCGGGGTCGGAGCTGCATTGGAGCAGCATCGCGAAGGTGCCGCCTTGAGCTGGGTCAGGCGGGTACAGGAAGGAAGACGGCGGCCCGTGGCCGCCGTCTTCCGTCACTTGCGATTCCCGAGTCCCCGCGTCTCAGCGCTTCATCGAATTGAAGAACTCGTCGTTGGACTTGGTGTTTTTCATCTTGTCGAGCATGAACTCCATCGCGGCCAGTTCGTCCATCGGGTGCAACAGCTTCCGCAGGATCCAGATCTTGGCCAGCATGTCCGGGTCGATCAGCAGGTCCTCGCGGCGGGTGCCGGAGCGGTTGATGTCGATCGCCGGGTAGACGCGCTTCTCGGAGATGCGCCGGGACAGGTGCACTTCCATGTTGCCGGTGCCTTTGAACTCCTCGTAGATCACCTCGTCCATCTTGCTGCCGGTTTCGGTCAGTGCGGTGGCGATGATGGTCAGGCTGCCGCCTTCCTCCACGTTGCGGGCGGCGCCGAAGAAGCGCTTCGGGCGCTGCAGCGCGTTCGCGTCGACGCCGCCGGTGAGCACCTTGCCGGAACTGGGCACCACGGTGTTGTAGGCGCGGGCGAGGCGGGTGATCGAGTCGAGCAGGATCACCACGTCGCGCTTGTGCTCGACCAGGCGCTTGGCACGCTCGATCACCATCTCGGCGACCTGCACGTGACGCACGGCCGGCTCGTCGAAGGTCGAGGAGATGACCTCGGCGCGCACGGTGCGGGCGATCTCGGTCACCTCTTCCGGGCGCTCGTCGATCAGCAGCATGATCAGATGCGCTTCGGGGTGGTTGTAGGTGATCGCCTGGGCCACGTTCTGCAGCATCATCGTCTTGCCGGACTTCGGCTGCGAGACGATCAGGCCGCGCTGGCCCTTGCCGATCGGCGCGATCAGGTCGAGGATGCGGCCGGTGATGTCCTCGCTCGACCCGTTGCCACGCTCCAGCTTGTACGCCTTGCGCGGGAACAGCGGGGTGAGGTTCTCGAACAGCATCTTGTTCTTCGACGCCTCCGGCGGATCGCCGTTGATGTCGTCGACGCGCAGCATGGCGAAGTAGCGCTCGCCTTCCTTCGGGTGGCGCACGCGCCCGGTGATGTAGTCGCCGGTGCGCAGGTTGAAGCGGCGGATCTGGCTGGGGCTGACGTAGATGTCGTCGGGACCGGCCAGGTAGCTCTCGTCGGCTGAGCGCAGGAAGCCGAAGCCGTCCTGCAGGATCTCCAGCACGCCCTCGGCCCAGATGCCGCCGCCGGAGCGGGCATGCGCCTTGAGCACGTTGAAGATCACGTCCTGCTTGCGCGCGCGGGCGACGCCTTCGTGCACGCCCAGCGACTCGGCGAACTCCAGCAGCTGCGGCGCCTTCATGCGCTTCAACTCGGTGAGGTTGATCACCCGGTCGTTGCTGCCCGGATCGGCGTTGTCGTCGTCCACCGGCAGGCCGTTCGGGTTAGGGCGCGGATGCTGCTGGCGCCCTTGCTGCTGGTTCGGGTTGCCGCCGCGTTCGTTGCGCCGGCGCCGGCCGCGGCCTTCGCGGCCCTCGCGGCCGCCGTTGTTCTGGTTCGGGTTCTGACCCTGGCCCTGGCCCTGTTGGTTTTGATTCTGCGGCTGGCCGGGGTTCTGGCTGGCCGGCTGGTCCGGGTTCTGGCCAGCCGGCGATACGAAGTCACGCGATTCCTGCGTCGGGCGTGGCGCCGCCGGCGGTATCGGCTGGCTGGCCGAGGCGGGTGCCGCCGCCGGAACGATCGCAGGCACCGCAGGCTTGTCGGCCGCGGCCGCCTTCTCGGCGTTCGCGGCCGCGATCGCGGCGGCCGTGCGGCGCGGCGCGCGGGGGCGCGGCTCGGGCTTGTTTTCGGCAACGAGGCCGGCGTCGGCGCCCGGGGCGTCGTTCGGGGTTCTGTTTTCGGTATCGGACACGGGCAATCCTCGCGGGGCGCCGTTGAATTGCAGGAGGGAGGGTGTGCGTCGCGCGGCAGGCGCAAGGGGACAGGACTGTCCCGACGGACGCGATGGAATCTAGCACCCGCCGCGTGCTGGCGTAAAGCCTCGCGCGCCTGCCGGGCGGAGCCGGCGAGGCGGCGGACAGCGGGTTTGCAACGGGTGGATCAGATGGCCTTGTCGATCATCTGGGTCAGCTGGCCCTTGCTGACGGCGCCGATCTGGGTGGCTTCGACCTTGCCGTTCTTGAACACCATCAGGGTCGGGATGCCGCGCACGCCGTAGGCGCGCGGGGTCTGCTGGTTCTGGTCGATGTTCACCTTCACCACGCGCAGCTTGCCTTCGTACTGCTGGGCCAGCTCGTCCAGCATCGGCGCGATGGCCTTGCACGGGCCGCACCACTCCGCCCAGAAATCCAGCAGCACCGGGGTCTCGGACTTCAGCACCTGCTGTTCGAAGGCATCGTCGTTCACATGGGTAATCAGGTCGCTCACCGGGGATCTCCGTGGCTGGGGGGGCCAGAACTGGCAGGTGGAAAACAATGGGGTGGCCGGGGGCCAAAAACAAGGAGTGGCGACGGGCAGGGTCACCATCGGCTACACTCAGGCGCCCACGAAGCGCGGGTTGGGCGGGAAGAAGGCAAGGTCTTCATTCCAGCGCAACTCCGGGCACGATTCAAGGGCGGCTTGCACAGCCGCCCGTCAGACCGCCGGCAAATACGGCGTCGCACGCCGCGGCGCGACCTTGTTGACCCTGACATTGAGCCGCTTCGCCGCGCATTGCGCACCCCGTCCTGCACCGTTTCGCGCCGATCTTCGGCCGCTGGAACGAGTGCAGCGCATCACGCCGCCGTCAGGCAAGGTTACCCATTCCGCATATGTCGCAAACCATACTCACCGATACCTTCTTCGCCAACTTCGATCTTCATCCGCTGCTGCAGCAGGGCCTGGATGACAGCGGTTTCACCCGCTGCACGCCGATCCAGGAAATGACCCTGCCGCCGGCGCTGGCCGGACGCGACGTCGCCGGCCAGGCGCAAACCGGCACCGGCAAGACCTGCGCCTTCCTGGTCGCGCTGATGAACCGCCTGCTGACCACCCCGGCGGTGGCCGAGCGCAAGGACAGCGACCCGCGCGCGCTGATCATCGCGCCCACCCGCGAGCTGGCCATCCAGATCGACAAGGACGCGCGCAACATCGGCCGCCACACCGGCCTGAAGACCGCGCTGATCTACGGCGGCGTCGACTACGACAAGCAGCGCCAGCAGCTGAAGGACGGCTGCGACATCATCATCGCCACGCCCGGCCGGCTGCTCGACTACCACAAGCAGGGCGTGTTCAGCCTCAACGGCGTCGAGGTGATGGTGATCGACGAGGCCGACCGCATGTTCGACCTCGGCTTCATCAAGGACGTGCGCTTCATCTTCCGCAAGCTGCCGCCGCGTGAGCAGCGCCAGGTGCTGCTGTTCTCCGCCACCTTGAGCCACCGCGTGCTGGAGCTGGCCTACGAGCACATGCACGAGGCCGAGAAGCTGGTGGTGGAGAGCGATCACGTCACCGCCGACAAGGTGCGCCAGGTCGTCTACTTCCCGGCCAAGGAAGAGAAGATGCCGCTGCTGCTGAACCTGATCGACCGGCACCAGCCCACTCGCAGCATCATCTTCGTCAACACCAAGGCCGCCGCCGAGCGCGTCACCGAACGGGTCAAGCGCCACGGCTGCCGCGTCGGCGCGATTTCCGGCGACGTGCCGCAGCTGAAGCGGCAGAAGCTGCTGCAGCGTTTCCAGGAAGGCCAGCTCGACATCCTGGTGGCCACCGACGTGGCCGCGCGCGGCCTGCACATTCCGCACGTCAGCCACGTGTTCAACTACGACCTGCCGCACGAGGCCGAGGATTACGTGCATCGCATCGGCCGTACCGCGCGCCTCGGCGCCGAGGGCGACGCGATCAGCTTCGCCTGCGACCTGTACGCGATGAGCCTGCCGGACATCGAGACCTACATCGGCCAGAGCATCCCGGTGGCCGCGATGGAGCCGGAGCTGCTGGTGATGCCCAAGCCGCACGCGATCGACCCCGAATTCGCCGCCAACGCCGCTGCCGACAGCGCCGCGTTCGGTGACGTGGTGGCGCCGCGGCCGGGCGAGAAGCCGCGCCGCAGCGGTGGCCAAGGCCGCGGCGCCGCGCGTCCGCCGCGCGAGCACAAGCCGGCGGTGGCCGAAGGCCGCACCGTCGCCGCGAACGAACTGCCGGCCGCGGTGGCCGTGCATCGCAGCGAGGCGGCGCCAGCGACGGGCGGCGACCCGGCCCCCGAGGGCGCGCGCAAGCCGCGGCGTCGGCGCGGCGGTCGCAACCGTCGCCGCGAAGGCGCGCCGACCGATGGCGTCGAGACCACCGGCCGCCAGCCGGCGGTCGCCGAGGGCAACCGCGCGCCGCGGGGCGAGCGTCGCCCGCCGCGCGAGCGCGGCACAGCCGAATCCGCGGGCATCGGCCACAGCCGGCCGTCGCGGCAGGTCGCGGTGACCTCGGGCAAGCCCGCCGAGCACGCACACCCGGCGAAGCCGAGCCTGTTCCGCCGCCTGACCCGGCTGTTCACCCGGCGCTGAGTGCCCGCGATCGCCGCGTGCCGGATCGCGGCGATCGGGGAAGTCCGCACCTTGCGGCCGGCTTCCCTTATCCTTGCGTGGATACGACGATACGCAGGCTCGGGGACGCTCGGTGATCCAGTTCGATCAAGTCAGCAAACGCTACGAAGGCGGCCATGAGGCGCTCTCGCAGCTTTCCTTCGAGGTGCCCAGTGGCGAGATGGCCTTCGTCACCGGGCACTCCGGCGCCGGCAAGAGCACCCTGCTCAAGCTGCTGGGACTGATCGAGCGGCCGTCGCACGGCAGCATCAGCGTGGACGGCAAGAGCCTGGCGAAGATCCGCCACAGCGGCATCCCGAAGTGGCGTCGGCACCTCGGCATGGTGTTCCAGGACCACCGCCTGCTGCTGGATCGCAGCGTGTTCGCCAACGTCGAGTTGCCGCTGGTGATCGGCGGCGTCGCGCGCGCCGAGCGTGCCCGTCGGGTACGCGCTGCGCTGGAGAAGGTCGGCCTGCTGGCCTACGAGCGGCAACTGCCGGCCACCCTGTCCACGGGCGAACAGCAGCGCGTGGGCATCGCCCGCGCGATCGTGGCGCGCCCGGCGCTGCTGATCGCCGACGAGCCCACCGGCAACCTCGACCCGCAGCTGGCGGTGGAGATCATGGGCCTGTTCGGCGAGTTCCAGCAGCTCGGCACGACCGTGCTGATCGCCAGCCACGACCTGCCGCTGATCAAGCGCATGAAGCGGCGGGTGATCGTGCTCGACCACGGCCGCCTGGTCGCCGACCTGGCTGCGCAGGAGGTGCTGTGAACGCGTCGACGCAGACCCTGCACGCGCCGGCGGATGCGTCGGGCCGCAACACCCACAGCCGCGGCAGCCGCATCGGCAACTGGTGGGAACACCATCGCTGGAGTGCGGGATCGAGCCTGCGCCGGCTTGCCGCGCGCCCGTTCGGCAGCCTGCTCACGATCGCGGTGATGGGCCTGGCGCTGGCGTTGCCGCTGGCGTTCTATCTGCTGCTGGGCAACGTGCAGCAACTCGGCAACGCGCTGGGCCAGAGTCAGGCGATCAGCGTGTTCCTGCAGCCGGGTCAGGCTGCACCGCAGGCGCAGCTGCTGGCACAGCAACTGGGCAGCCGCCCCGAAGTGGCCGCGGTGACGGTGAAGACACCGCAGCAGGGCATGGACGAGCTGGCGCAGATGCAGGGCTTCTCCGGCGCTCTGCACACGCTGGACGACAACCCGCTGCCGTATGTGCTGCAGCTGCAGCCGCGCGCGGGCGTGAGCGCGCAGGCGCTGGAGCAGCTGGTCGCCGACGTGCGCACGCTGCGCAGCGTCGATCTGGTGCAGGACAGCGGCAGCTGGCGCCAGCGGCTGGACGCCTTGCTCGGCGTGGGCAATCGCGTGGTGCTGGTGTTGGCTTCGCTGCTGGCGCTGGCGGCGCTGCTGGTGGTCGGCAACACGGTGCGGGTGGACATCGCCAGCCGCAGCGAGGAGATCGGCGTGCTGCTGCTGGTCGGCGCCAGCGGCGCGTTCGTGCGCCGGCCTTATCTGTATGCGGGGATCTGGTACGGCCTGTTCAGCGGCATCCTGGCGGCGCTACTGGCGGTGCTGATCGAGCTGGCGCTGGCCGCGCCGGTGGCGCAGTTGAGCCAGGCTTATGATGGCAAGCTGCAGGTCGGCGGCCTGCCGCCGTGGCTGCTGCTGGCGGTGCCGCTGGTCGCTGCGGCGCTGGGCTGGCTGGGTGCGCGGCTGGTCAGCGCCTGGCAATTGCGCAAGGCGGTGTGATGCGCTTGCGCGGGGGTGACGCTGATCGCAACGGTCGATGGCCGATCCGGTGCACTATCCCCAGTTACGGCGGGTGCAGGGGTGCGCCTGCGGGTTCATCGGCGCAGGACTGCCACGAGTCGGGTGGGTGAGTTAAGGAATGAGTACGAATATCAGCAGCCGTCTGCTGACCGAGGCGCCGCGGGTGCTGGTGGTCGACGGCTCGCGCGTGGTGCGGCAGTTGATTACCCGCGTGCTGCTGGCCGAGCTGCCCGGGGTCGAGGTGATTGGTTGCGGCAGTGGCGCCGAGGCGCAGCAGGTGCTGGGCGAGGGCGTGTTCGACTTCATCACCATCGCCTTGCGCCTGCCCGACATGGACGGGCTGGAACTGGCGCGCTTCGTGCGCGAGTCGGCGCCGCAGGCGTACATGCCGATCGTGGTGGTTTCCGGCGACGTCGAGGACCGGCTGCATCGCCGCTCGCTGGGCGAACACGTCACCGATTATTTCGACAAGGCGCTGGGCTTCCAGGCGCTGGCCGAGTTCATCCGCGGCTACGTGCGGCCGGACGACACCGCCGAGGGCGTGGTGCTGTACGTCGAGGACAGCCGCGTGGTGGCGCTGGCGACGCGCCGCATGCTGGAGAAGATCGGCCTCACCGTGCGCCACGTAGTCAGCGTGGAAGACGCCCTGGCGTTGCTGGAGACCTCGAAGGCGCAGGGCGTGGTGGGTGCCGACGTGGTGCTCACCGACGTCAGCCTGAAGGGCGAACTCACCGGCGGCGACCTGCTCAAGCACGTCCGCGGCGAGTTCGGCTACGGCAAGGGCCGCCTGCCGGTGCTGGTGATGACCGGCGACGAGAACCCGGCCAACCAGGCCGCGCTGATCAAGGCCGGCGCCAACGACCTGGTCGAGAAGCCGGTCGAGGAAAAGCTGCTGGTGACCAAGCTGCTGTTCCAGTTGCGCGTGGCCAGGCACCTGCGCGAACACGCGGCCGAGGCATGAGCGACGCGGCGCAGATCCGGCTGGAACCGTCCTGGAAGGCGCGTATCGGCGATTATCTCTTGCGTCCCGAGATGCAGGCGCTGGCGGCATTCCTGCGCGCGGAGAAGCAGGCCGGCAAGCGGATCTACCCGCCCGGGCTGGAGATCTTCGCTGCGTTCGAGCACACCCCGTTCGACGCGGTGCGGGTGGTGATCCTGGGCCAGGACCCGTACCACGGTCCCGGGCAGGCGCACGGTCTGTGCTTTTCGGTGCGCCCCGGCGTGCGGGTGCCGCCGTCGCTGGAGAACATCTTCAAGGAAATCCAGCGCGACCTCGGCATTGCGCGCCCCGACCACGGCTGCCTCACGCCGTGGGCCGACCGCGGCGTGTTGCTGCTCAACAGCGTGCTGACGGTGGAGGAAGGCCGCGCCGGCGCCCACCAGGGCAAGGGCTGGGAAGGCTTCACCGACGCGGCGATCGACGCGCTCAACCGCGAGCGCGAGGGCCTGGTGTTCCTGCTGTGGGGCAGCTACGCCCAGCGCAAGGGGCAGCTGATCGACACCCGCCGCCACGGCGTGCTGCAGAGCGTGCATCCCTCGCCGTTGTCTGCCCATCGCGGCTTCCTCGGCTGCGGGCATTTCTCCGCCGCCAACCGCTACCTGGAAGCGCATGGCCACGCGCCGGTGGACTGGTCGTTGCCGCCGCGGGCCGCATTGCAGGGCCAATTCACGCCCACTTGAACGCCGCCCGGGCAACCTCATGTGACACCGGATGGGGCGCTGGACAAGGGTGGAAAATATCTGTACTATTCGGTTCATTAAAAGCGCGGAACCAATCCCGCGCTTTAGCACTCCAACTACCCGAGTGCTAAACTTTGACGTCATGCAGGAGGTTCCATCCATGTCCCAAGCCTTGGCGATCACCCCCAGCAACCTGCCCAGTGTCGTCGGCAGTCTGGACGCGTACATCTCCGCGGTTCACCGCATTCCGGTGCTGAGCCAGGAAGAGGAGCAGGCGCTGTCGCGCGACTACCTCGAGGAGGCCAACCTGGCCGCCGCGAAGAAGCTGGTGATGTCGCATCTGCGTTTCGTGGTGCATGTGGCGCGCGGTTACTCGGGTTACGGCCTGCAGCTGGCCGACCTGATCCAGGAAGGCAACATCGGCCTGATGAAGGCGGTCAAGCGCTTCGATCCCGACCAGGGCGTGCGCCTGGTCAGCTTCGCGGTGCACTGGATCCGCGCCGAGATGCACGAGTTCATCCTGAAGAACTGGCGCATCGTGAAGGTCGCCACCACCAAGGCGCAGCGCAAGCTGTTCTTCAACCTGCGCAAGAGCAAGAAGCGCCTGGGCTGGATGAATGCGGCCGAGGTGAGCACCGTGGCGAAGGACCTGGGCGTGCCCGAGGCGACCGTGCGCGAGATGGAGTCGCGCCTGTCCGGCCGCGACATCGGTTTCGAGGCTCCGGTCGATGCCGACGACGACGCCAAGCCGGCGCCGGCGGCGTTCCTGGTCGACGATGGCGCCGACCCGTACCAGAACGTGGCTGATGAGGATTACGCCGACAACCAGATGGAGACGCTGAACGATGCACTCGCCCACCTGGACCCGCGCTCGCGCGACATCATCCAGCGGCGCTGGCTGGACGATTCCAGCAAGGCCACGCTGCAGGATCTGGCCGACGAATACGGCGTGTCCGCCGAGCGCATCCGCCAGATCGAGGCGAACGCGATGAAGAAGATGCGCGGCCTGTTCGCCACGGCGGCCTGAGCCGGCGCGTCGAGTCACGGTCCGAACGAGAACGGCCCCACGAGGGGCCGTTTTCATTTTCGCCTCTCTGGCGTGCGCCGCTCAGCGCCGCACGGTGGCGGGCTGGCGCAGCGCCATGCCCTTGAGCACGTTCAGCGCCTGCGCCAGCGCGTAATCGCTGGTGGCCAGTTTGGCGTCGGCGGCGCTGCCGTCGTCGTTGATGTTGGTGCCGGCCTGGGCCTTCTCGTTGGCCAGGTGGTTCGGCAGGTCGGCTTCCGAGCTGATCAGCACCGGACCGTGGTCGGAGGGGTTCACGGTGAGCTCGGCCAGCGCGATGTCCGGCTTGATGCCTTCGGCCTGGATCGAGGTGCCGTTCGGCGTGTAGTAGCGCGCGGTGGTGATCTTCACCGCATGGTCGGCGTCCAGCGGCAACACCGTCTGCACCACGCCCTTGCCGAACGTGCGCTGGCCCATGATCAGCGCGCGGTGGTTGTCCTTCAGCGCGCCGGAGACGATTTCCGCGGCGGAGGCGGTGCCGTTGTTGGTCAGCACGACCATCGGCGCGCCGCCGAGCTGGTCGCCGGGATGCGCCTTGAAGCTCATGTTCGCGTCCTGCAGGCGGCCGCGGGTGGTGACGATGGTGCCGACGTCGAGGAAGTCGTCGCTCACGCCCACCGCCGCGGTGAGCAGGCCGCCGGGGTTGTTGCGCAGGTCGAGCACGGCGCCCTTCGGCGGCCCGTTCTTCGCGATCAACTGGCCCAGCTTGCGCTCCAGGTCGCCCGCGGTGTCGTCCTGGAACTGGCTGATCCGCACATAGGCGTAGCCCGGTTCCAGTTCACGCACCTTGACGCTGCTGATCGCGATGTTCTCGCGCACCAGGTGCAGGTCGATCAGCTTGTCGCTGTTCTGGTGCACGATGGTCAGGTCGACCTTGCTGCCCGGCTTGCCGCGCAACTCCTTGAACATGCCGTCCACATTCTGCGCGTCGACCACGATGCCGTTGATCTTGACGATGCTGTCGCCCGGCTTGATGCCGGCGCGTGCCGCCGGGGTGTCGTCGATCGGCGAGACGATACGCAGGCCACCATCGACCTGCAGCACCTCGATGCCGAGGCCGCTGTACTGGCCGGTGGTGTCCTCGTTGAGCTGGGTCAGACCTTCCTTGTCGAGATATTCGCTGTGCGGGTCGAGCCCGCTGAGCATGCCGGTGATGGCCGCCTTCATCAGGGTCTTGTCATCGACTTTCTCCACGTAGGCCTGGCGCACCACCTCGTAGACGCGGCTGAAGTTGCGGATGTCGTCCAGGTCCACCTGGTCGACGGTGCCGGCAGCGGCGGGAACGGCGGCGCTGCTGGTGGCAGCCGGCAGCTCGACCGGCGCGGCCGGGCTGGCCGGTGCGTTCTGTGCGCAGAGCTTCGGCGCGGCCAGCAGGAACGGGGCGGCCAGCAGCAGGGCCGCCAGGCCCAGCGGCGCGCCAGAGGGGGAAAGACGCATGCGTGTGACTCCGTGCAACGGACAGCGTCGCGCCGGAGCGCGACGGGAAAAGTGGTCAGGCATGAGACAACCAGAGGCCGGGGTAATTCAGTGTGAATGTGCGGCTAGCCTGCGATGCGGCGACGATCGCGTCAACGGTGCTGGCTCAGCCAGCTGCGCGGATCGACCGGCTGGTTGTTCCGGCGCAGCTCGAAATAGACGCCGGTGTTGACCCCGGTGGGCGGGCTGGCGGTGCCGATCGCCGCGCCGGCCTCGACCTGGTCGCCGACGCCGTGCAGCAGGGTCTCGTTGTTGCCGTACATGCTCATCCAGCCGTTGCCATGGTTGAGGATCAGCAGCATGCCGTAGCCGCGCAGGAAGCCGGCGTAGATCACCCGGCCGCGCGCCACGGCGTGGATCTCGCTGCCGCCGCCGGCCTTGATCAGCACGCCGTTGCCGTAGCTGTTGACCGCCCCGCTGGCCGGCCACGGCAGGTTGCCGCGGATGTTGGCGCTGGCGCCGCCGACCTCGAGCGGCGGTGGCGGCTTGCGCCCGGGGTGCTTCCTGATCGCCGCGGCACGCTCGGCCGCGGCGCGGGCGGCGGCTTCGTCGATCGCCTTCTGCAGCTTGTCGAGCAGGTGGTTGAGCGCCTGCGCATCCTGTTTCAGCGCGGCCAGGCGCTGCGCCTGGTCCTTGTATTGAGCGTCGGTCTCGGCAGCCAGCTTCTGCTGCGCGGCGCGTTGCCCGGCCAGCACGGCGGCCTGCTGCTCGCGCTGGGCGCGGGTTGCCTGCAACGCCTGCTGCTCGGTGCTGATCGCCTGCTCCAGTTCCTGCAGCCTGGCCAGGTCGTCCATCAGGCGCTGCACCCGCTGCACGCGGTCCTGCTGGAAGTACTTCGAGTACACCAGCGCGCGGGCGATGCGCGCCACGTCCTCATCGCCCAGCAGCAGGCGCAGGTCGGAGCCACGGCCGAGCGCGTAGGTGGCGCGCAGCAGGTCGGCGATCGCGGCGCGCTGGCTGTCCAGGGCCTGCTTGAGGGTCGCGCGTTGCTGCTGCAACTGGTCCAGCTGCTGCTGTTTGGCCGCCAGTTCGGCGTCGGTCTGATGTACCGCGCGCGCCGCGCTGGCCAGGGCGTTCGCTTGCCTGGCCAGCTCCGCGTTGGCGCGATCGCGCCGGCTGGCGGTATCGGCCTGTTGCTCGGCCAGTGCTTCCATCTTCTGCTGCAGCTCGGCCAGTTTGTGCTTGGCCGCGGCCTGCTCGCTGCGGCTCTTGCCGTCCTGGCGCGCGTGCAGCGGAGTGATGGCCAGGCAACCCAGCAGCACGGCGAGGATCAGGCGGCGGACGGGGCAGACGGCGGCACGGGTGGGTATGGGCATGCGGCTGATTATCCCCGAGCGGGACGGACGGGGCGAGATGGTGGTCGGGCCGGGCGGCCGCGGATGCCGACGAGGCGGCACCCGCCGCGATGGCGTCGTGGCTCGTTTCGGCACGTCGGTCGCACGCCCGCCAATCGGTGCCGGCATCGGGGCGGTCCGGCCGGGCTCGCGGCTGCCTCGAACGGCCATGCTTTCTGGATGACAGTCTAGCCGTCCAAACAAATATTTTGACGCGTCGCAACAATTGTGCTTTAGTCGGAGTCGCTCCTGCGCAAAACGATCGGTGCCTCCGGTATCGCGGCAGGCCTGCGCAGCGCGGACGGGTGAGATGGCGGTAAGCGGCATGGCGACCTTGTACGACCCGGCGTTCGAACACGACAGCTGCGGCTTCGGCCTGGTCGCGCAGGTCGACGGCCACGCCAGCGCCGCGCTGGTCGACACCGCGTTCGCGGCGCTGGCGAAGCTCTCCCATCGCGACGGCGTCAGCGGCGTGCTGATTCATCGCCCGGTGGACTGGCTGCGCGCGCTGGCGACGGCGGACGAGCGCTTCGCGGCCGGGCTGGTATTCCTCGATCCGGCCGGCGGCGAGGCGGCGCGGGCCGGCGGCGCGAGTGCGCTGCCGTTCCAGACCGGCCATCCGAAGATCTTCGCTGGCGGCGACAACATGCGCGGCGCCGACCTGGTGGTGCGCGCGGAGCACGACGGGCGCGAGGCGGCCGTGTCGATCGCGTGGATGCTCGGCGAGCTTCCGCTGGAAGTGATGGCCTGTGTGGCGTAGGTTTCGCGCATGTGCCTGATCGCCTTCGCCTGGAATGCGCATCCGCGCTGGCGCCTGCTGCTGGCCGGCAACCGCGACGAGTTCCACGCGCGTCCCAGCGCGGCGCTGGCGCGTTGGGACGACGCGCCGATCATCGGCGGGCGCGACCTCGAAGCCGGCGGCACCTGGCTCGGCGTCACCGACGACGGGCGCTGCTGCGTGGTGACCAACGTGCGCGACCCACGCGACCCGCAACTCGGCACCTCGCGCGGCCTGCTGGCCACCGACTACCTGCGCGGCGATGCCGATGCCGCCACGCATGCGCAACAGCTGCTGCGCGCGGCCGCCGACTACCGGCCGTTCAACCTGCTCACCTTCGACGCGCGCGCCGCGTTCTACCTCGGCAACCGCCCCGAGCCGCGCGCGCAGGCGGTGACGCCGGGTGTGCACGGCCTGTCCAACGCCGACTTCAACACGCCATGGCCGAAGACCCGCATGCTGACGCAGCGGCTGCAGCAGTGGATCGACGCCGGCGGCGACACGGATTTTGCGCCACTGTTCGAGGCGCTTGCCGATGAACGGCGGGCGCCGGACGCGCAGTTGCCCGACACCGGGGTGGGACTGGAGCGCGAACGCTTGCTGTCGCCGGCGTTCATCCGCGGCGAGCAGTACGGCACCCGCGCCGGCACCGTGGTGGCCATCGACCGCGACGGCGGCGGGGTGATCGTGGAGCGCCGCTTCGGGCCGAACGGTCGCTACCACGGCCAGACCTTGCTGCGCTTCGGCGCGTCGCCGACCGCCACCGACTGACGCCAAGCGCCTACGTGCTGCCGCGTGCCCCGCTGCCTGACCGTCGGGCGGCGCGTCGGCTAGCTTCGCCGACGCCATCCACGGAACGGAGCGTCGCATGCGCACGAGCTGCCTGTTGCTGCCGATGATCGTGCTGGGCCTCGGCCGCGTGCACGCGGCCGATTGCCCGGACTGGTCGACGGCGCGGGCGCGGCAGGAGCTTGCCGCGCTGCATGACCGGCTGGACGGCTGGAACCATGCGTACCGCGTCGAAGGCCAATCGCCGGTGAGCGATGCGGTTTACGACCAGGCCATGCAGCGTCTCGCCGGCTGGCAGCGTTGTTTCCCCGCGCAGGCATCGGCGGCGCTGGCGCAGCTCGCCGACGCCGGCGGCCGGGTACGTTCGCCGGTGGCGCAGACCGGCCTGACCAAGCTGCCGGATGCCGACGCGGTCGGCGTGTGGATGCACGCGCACGGCGCCCGCGACCTGTGGGTGCAGCCGAAGGCCGACGGCGTGGCGGTCACCCTGCTGTATGTGGACGGCCAGTTGCGCCAGGTGACCAGCCGTGGCGACGGCGTGCACGGTTCGGACTGGACGGCGCGGGCACAGGCCATCGGGGCAATCCCCCAACACCTGCCGAACGCGCCTGCGCGGGCGGTGCTGCAAGGTGAGCTGGTCTGGCGCCTGCCCGACCATGTGCAGGCCGACGACGGCGGCGCCAACGCGCGCTCGGCGGTGGCCGGCGCGCTGGCACGCGAGGCGCTGGACCCCGACAGCGCCGCACGGATCGGCCTGTTCGTGTGGGACTGGCCCAGCGGCCCGGCCGGCATGCCGGCGCGGCTGGCCGGGCTGGCGGCGATGGGGCTGGCCGACAGCGTGGCGTACACGCAGCGGGTGGCCACGCTGGACGAGGTGCAGCGCTGGCGCGAGCGCTGGTATCGCCACGCCATGCCGTTTGCCACCGACGGCACGGTGCTGCGCCAAGGCCATCGGCCGCCGGCCGCGGACTGGCAGGCCGCGCCGCCGGACTGGGCGGTGGCGTGGAAGTATCCGGTCGCCTCGGCGCTGGCCGAGGTGCGCGCGGTGGATTTCACCGTGGGCCGCAGCGGCCGCATCACGCCGGTGCTGGAACTGGAGCCGGTGCAGCTGGACGACCATCGCGTGCAGCGGGTCAGCATCGGTTCGTTGAAGCGCTGGCGCGAGCTCGACATCCGCCCCGGCGATCAGGTCGAGGTGGCGCTGGCCGGGCTGACCATTCCGCGCCTGCAGTCGGTGGCGTGGCGCGCGCAGCAGCGCGTTGCGGTGACGTCGCCCGATCCGGCGGTACACGACGCGCTCAGCTGCTGGTCGCCGACGCCCGGCTGCGGGCCGCAGTTCCGCGCGCGGCTGGTGTGGCTGGGCGGCCGGCAGGGCCTGCAACTGGAGGGACTCGGTGCCGATACCTGGCAGGCACTGATCGACGCCGGGCTGGTGCACGGCCTGCTGGACTGGATGAGTCTGACGCCGGAACAACTGGCGGGCGTGCCCGGCCTGGGCGCCAGCCGCGCGGCGCTGCTGGCGCGCAGCTTCGCCGCGGCGCGCCAGCGTCCGTTCACGCGCTGGCTGCAGGCGCTGGGCGTGCCGTCCAACGTGGCGGCCGGGCTGCCCGACTGGGCCGCGCTGAGCGCGCGCGGAGCGGACGACTGGCAGGCGCTGGAGGGCATCGGCGCCAGCCGCGCGAACCAACTGGTGGCGTTCTTCGCCTGTCCCGAGGTTCGTGCGCTGGCCGCGCGACTGCGGGCGGCCGGCGTGCAGGGTTTCTGAGCGTCAGCTCTTCAGCTCGCCGTCGTGGTAGTACCAGTGGCCGCCCTCGCGCACGAAGCGGCTGGTCTCATGCTGGCGCTGCGCGCGGCCGCCGCCGAGCCGGTAGCGGGCGATGAATTCGACGATGGCATGGTCGTCGTCGACGCGTTGCTGGCGGCGCACCTCCAGCCCCAGCCAGGTCGGGGGCGGCTGCTGCGCGGCCAGCCGCAGCGAGGCCGGGCGGGTATCGACGTGCCAGCTGGTCAGCAGGTAGTCCTCGCGCTTGAGCACGTAGGCGCTGTAGCGCGAGCGCATCAGTTGTTCGGCGCTGGCGGCGCTGGCGCCGTCGTGCAGCGGCCCGCAGCATTGGCTGTAACCGGCCGGGTTGCCGCAGGGGCAGGGGGTCAGCGTGTCGATCGCCTTCATGCCGCCTTTGTACCCGGTTCGGCGGCGGCGTGCAGGTGTGCGTGCAGGCAAAGGCTCAGTCGTGGCGGCGCCACACGCGGCAGCGGTTGTTGGCCGGCATCGCCACGTCGTCAACCAGCGCAAAGGCCGCCGCCGCGGCCAGCGCATCCACCGCCTCGGCGTCGCGGATACCCATGTGCGCGTCGCGCGCCTTCAGCCATGCATCGAACGCGGCGTTGCTGGCGCTGCTGTAGCGGCCCTGCCGGTTGAACGGGCCATAGATCGCCAGCACGGCATCGCCAGCGGTGACCGCGGGCAAATGCGCGAACAGCTGCTGCACCTCGGGCCACGCCATGATGTGCAGGGTGTTGGCACTGAACACCGCGTCGAACGGGCCGGGCGGCCACGCGCCGCCGACGTCCAGCTCCAGCGGCGGCGGGGTGTTGGGCAGCACCGCCTCGTCCAGCCAGGTGCGAATGCCGGGCAGGTGTTCCGCGCGGTCGGAGCTTTGCCAGTTCAATTGCGGCAGCGCCGCGGCGAAATGCACCGCGTGCTGGCCGGTGCCGCTGCCGATCTCCAGTACCCGCCGGCGATCGGCGAAATACTCGCGCAGCACGCTGAGGATCGGGTCGCGATTGCGCTCGCAGGAAGGCGAGTAGGGTTCTTCGGCCATGCTCAGCGCAGCGGCAACTGGCCGCTTTCCTCATCGCGGGCGATTTCGGCGCGGCGGATCATCTGCCGTACTGCCGGCACCGCATGGACCGGAACGAGCGCGACTTCGGGATGATCGTGCGCGAAGACGCGGAACACCTCGTCCGCAAAAGCCTGGCCGATGCTGGTTACCGCATCGAAGTCCAGCACCACGGTACGGAACCGCTCCACCCGCTGCATCAGGCGTTTGGCCTGCGAACGCGAAACCAAATTTTCGTCACCGACCCGGGCCAGTCTCACCGGTACCACCGTCTTGGCGAAGGTGTAGTCGTCAGGCCCGCTGGAGTACTGGTCGAAAACCTCCTTGGCCGTCCTGCTGGTGTCGGTGCGGATCTCCATCAGCGCGGTCGTGCCATGGCGGAACTGGTGCATGTCGGTGTCGAACAACAGGTCGTCGCCTTGCCCGCCATCATGGTCGAAGACCAGGTCGCCGGAAGCGATCTGGAAGCGGTCGAACATGCGCGAAGTGAAAAACACGCCTTCGCCGGAATGGCGCCGTGGATCGGTGGTCAGCTTTCCCTTGGCAAGTTCCAGCAGGGCCAGTCGTTCGTCGGGAAGATCCAGCGCACGGGTGATCTTGCGGAAAATGCCGATGCCGTCGTCCGCGACCATCATCGCGACCCGGTGGGCATTGCGGTCGACGTGGACCGTGAGGTGTTTCCCTTCGGAGTGGTCGATCGCGTTGTTCACCATCTCGGTCAGGCCGTGGTGGCAGATATCGAAGATGTTCGCGGGCAGGCCTGACAGCAGGGGCGCGATGTCGTTCGACCACACGCGGTCCTCGGCCAAGCCACGCAGCGCATGGCGGAAACCCGCACGCCTGGAGTTTCCGGGACGGTAGGTCGGACGTGTCGTGCCGACCTTGGCAAGATAGTCGTCTCCGATCAGCGCGCGTACGCGCGTGGCGACGGCGGCGCGGCTGAGCCCGAGCTTTCCGGCGACGATCCGGACGAGATCGTCCGGGTGTTCTTGCACCAGGCGCAGCAGGGTTGCGTCGATTTCCGCCGAACGGCTGGGTCGGGCCATGCCGGCACTGTAAAGTAACTCGCGCCGATTGGAAAGTTATTCTTACGGATTGTAAAGTTTGCGTGCGGGTCAGACCGGGCGGCCGCGCAGCACGCGCGCAGGCAGCATCAACAGGGCGCCGAGGAAGGCGAACACGGCGCTTACCGTGATGCCGACCAGGCGCAGCGGCAGCAACAGCAGCCACACGATCGGGTACAGCACCAGCGCCAGCAGCGCGAGCGGCCAGCAGAACACCAGCAGCAACAGCCAGAGCAGGAAGGCGGCCATGGCACGACCTCGGCGGGGACGGATGGCCGGACTCTAGCGCGAACCGCAGCCGGCCGGGCAGATGGCTTTCGGCACACCGCTACGGTGCGCCGGCGTGGCTACACCATCGGCTTCACGCCGATCAGCAGCGCGTGCAGCCAGAATGCGAACAGCGCCCAGGTCACCACGCCGACCACCACGGTGAGCGTCGTGCCCGGCATGGTGCCGGACGGATACACCGTGCCCTCGCGGCGGTCGCGCCGGCGCGAGGCGACGAACAGCACGATCGACCACAGCAGGAAGGCGCCGAACAGCACCACGTCGTGCAGCATGCCGGCGGCGAGCAGGTGGCCGAACGCCCACGTCTTCACGCCCAGCAGCATCGGATGGCCGAAGCTTGCCTTGAAGTGGTTGCGCGGGACATAGGCGGCGACCACCAGCACGAACGCGACCAGGGTGAACAGCGCATTGAGGTGGCGCAGCCACCGCGGCGGCACGTACAGCAGCACCGGCTGCTGTCGCGCCAGGACGAAGCCCCAGCAGATCAGCACGAAGCCGACCAGCGACACCAGCGAGTACAGGCCTTTCCAGCGTATTTCGCCCAGCCGCGCCAGCTGCCGACTGCGCCAGCCGTCGGCGAAGATGCGCAGCGAATGCACGCCGAGGAAGATCAGCAGACCCAGGACCAGCATCGCCATCGTGTTCGCTCCGCACCACGTGAGTGCGTCGAGTGTAGCAATGCGCAGCTTCCGTGACCGGCGTGGACAACTCGTCGGAGGCTGGGCTAATCTTGCCGGCGTTCCGAGGGGTGTCCTGCGCAGGCAGGGCTGAGATGGCGGCAGCCGGACCCTTTGAACCTGATCCGGGTCATGCCGGCGAAGGGACGGGAATTCACCAGCGCGCCGTCGGCGTGCGCCCAAACTGATCGTCGCCCCGGATCTCCCCACCCACCAGGAGGAGATCCATGCCAACCACCATCATCCATCCGCCGGCCGCACCGGCCGACGTCACTACCGGTCCGATCCGCGGTTCGCGCAAGGTCTACCTGACCCCGTCCGGCCACCCCGCGCTGCGCGTGCCGTTCCGCCAGGTGGCGCTGACCGATCCGCGCCAGCCCACGCTCAACCTCTACGACACCTCCGGTCCGTACACCGAAGACGCCGCCGCGATCGACCTCGCCCGTGGCCTGCCGCGGGTGCGCGAGGCCTGGCTGGCCGCGCGTGGCTTCGAGGCGATCGGGCCGGAGTCGGGCGGGCACGCCGACGTGGGCACGCCGGCCTGCCCGGCGCGGCCACTGCGGCAGCGCGGCCGCGCCGGGCAGGCGGTCACCCAGCTCGAATTCGCCCGCGCCGGCATCGTCACCGAAGAAATGGTCTACGCCGCCTTCCGCGAGAACCTGGGCCGCGCGCGGGCGCTGGACGATGCCGCTGCGCGGCGCGCCGACGGCGAGGATTTCGGCGCCGCCATTCCGGACTTCGTCAGCGCCGAGTTCGTGCGCGAGGAAATCGCCCGCGGTCGCGCCATCCTGCCGGCCAACATCAACCATCCTGAGCTGGAGCCGATGGTGATCGGGCGCAACTTCCTGGTGAAGATCAACGCGAACATCGGCAATTCCGCGGTGAGTTCCGGCGTCGCCGAGGAAGTGGAGAAGCTGGTCTGGTCGATCCGCTGGGGCGCCGACACGGTGATGGACCTGTCCACCGGGCGCAACATCCACGCGATCCGCTCGTGGATCATGCGCAATGCGCCGGTGCCGATCGGCACCGTGCCGATCTACCAGGCGCTGGAGAAGGTCGGCGGCGACCCGCTCAAGCTCAACTGGGAAGTGTTCCGCGACACCCTGATCGAGCAGGCCGAGCAGGGTGTGGACTACGTCACCATCCACGCTGGCGTGCGGCTGGCGTACGTGCCGCTGACCGCCAACCGTGTCACCGGCATCGTCAGCCGCGGCGGTTCGATCATGGCGCGCTGGTGCCTGGCCGGGCACCGCGAGAGTTTCCTGTATGAGCACTTCGCCGAGATCTGCGCGATCTGCCGCGCTTACGACGTCTCGCTGTCGCTGGGCGACGGCCTGCGTCCCGGCTCCATCGCCGACGCCAACGACGCGGCACAGTTCGCTGAACTGGAGACGCTGGGCGAACTCACCCGCATCGCCTGGGTGCACGGCTGCCAGGTGATGATCGAGGGGCCGGGCCATGTGCCGATGCACAAGATCAAGGCGAACATGGACAAGCAGCTGGCGCTGTGCGGCGAGGCGCCGTTCTACACGCTGGGGCCGCTGAGCACCGACGTCGCGCCCGGCTACGACCACATCACCTCGAGCATCGGCGCAGCAATGATCGGCTGGTTCGGCACCGCGATGCTTTGCTACGTCACGCCGAAGGAGCACCTGGGCCTGCCTGACCGCGACGACGTCAAGACCGGCGTCATCGCCTACCGCATTGCGGCGCACGCGGCCGACCTGGCCAAGGGCCATCCGGCGGCGAAGCTGCACGACGACGCGCTGTCGCGCGCGCGCTTCGAGTTCCGCTGGGAAGACCAGTTCAACCTGGCGCTGGACCCGGACACCGCGCGCGCCTTCCACGACGCCACACTGCCGAAGGAGGCGCACAAGGTCGCGCACTTCTGCTCGATGTGCGGACCGAAGTTCTGCTCGATGAAGATCTCGCAGGACCTGCGCGAGGACGCGGCGAAGCTGGCCGGGATGGCGGCGAAGTCGGAGGAGTTCATGGCCGTCGGAGGTGCGTTGTATGTCCCGGTCGCTTGAGAGGTGCGCGGTCGCCGTGGTCGGTGCCGGCGTGGCCGGGCTGTGCGCCGCCACGGCGCTGCTTGAGGCCGGCGCCACGGTCAGCGTGCACGAGCGGGCGGACGCGATCGGTGCGTCGGCCTGCTCGTGGCTAGCCGGCGGCATGCTGGCGCCGGACTGCGAGCGCGAGGGCGCCGAGACGGTGGTGGCCGAGCGCGGCCGCCTAGCGCTGGACTGGTGGTCGCAACACGTGCCCGGCGTGGTGCGCGGCGGCACGCTGGTGCTGGCGGCGCCGCGCGATCGTGGCGAGCTGCGCCAGTTCGCCGCCCGCACCGGCGGCCACGTGGCGGTCGACGCCGAGCGCATCGCCACGCTGGAGCCGGATCTCGCCGAGGGTTTCAGCGAGGGTCTGTGGCTGGCCGACGAGGCGCACCTGGACCCGCGCGAAGCCCTGCCGGCGCTGGCCGCGTCGCTGGCTTCCCGCGGCGTGCGCTTCGCCTTCGGCGCGGCGGTGCAGCCGCAGACGCTGGCCGCCGACCACGTGATCGATTGCCGCGGCCTGGCCGCGCGCGAGGCGCTGCCGGACCTGCGCGGCGTGCGCGGCGAGCGGCTGCTGCTGCGCAGCCGTGACGTGACCTTGCACCGGCCGGTGCGGCTGCTGCATCCGCGTTTCCCGATCTACGTGGTGCCGCGCGCGGACGGCCTGCTGATGCTCGGCGCCACCATGCTGGAAAGCGACCACGCCGGCCCGATCACCGTGCGCTCGGCGCTGGAGCTGCTTGGTGCAGCCCGCGCGCTGCATCCGGCGCTGGCCGAGGCGGAGATCGTCGAGGCCGCTGCCGGGGTCCGCCCGGCGTTTCCCGACAACCTGCCGCGGCTGCTCCGGCGCGGTCGGGTCACCCACTTCAACGGGCTGTACCGGCACGGCTTCCTGCTCGCGCCGTGGTACGCCACCCAGCTCGCCGCCACGCTGGCGGCCCCGGCGGAGGTCGAGGCATGAACATCCTGGTCAATGGCGAGCCGCAGCCGCCCGCCGAGCACCTGCAGGCGCTGCTGGCGCGCATGGGGCTGGCCGAGGCGGCGGTCGCCACCGCGGTCAACGGGCGCTTCGTCGCGGCGGCCCAGCGCGCCGGCACGCAGCTCGCCGCGGGCGACCGCGTCGAGGTGCTGGCGCCGATGCAGGGAGGCTAGGACGATGGACGCACTGCATCTCTACGGCGAGACGCTGGTCTCCCGGCTGCTGCTGGGTTCCGCGCACTACCCGTCGCCGGCCTGCCTGGCCGAGGCCGTCGCGGCGTCTGGCTGCGAGGTGGTCACCGTATCGCTGCGGCGCGAGTCGGCTGCGCAGCGCTCCGGCCAGGATTTCTGGGCGCAGGTGCGCGCGCTCGGCGTGCGCGTGCTGCCGAACACCGCCGGCTGCCACTCGGTACGCGAGGCAGTGACCACGGCACAGATGGCGCGCGAGCTGTTCGGCACGCGCTGGATCAAGCTGGAGGTGATCGGCGACGACGACACCCTGCGGCCGGACGTGTTCGGTCTGGTCGAGGCGGCACGCGTGCTGGCGGAAGAGGGCTTCGCGGTGTTCCCTTACACCACCGACGACCTCGGCGTGGCCGGCCGCCTGCTCGATGCCGGCTGCCGCGTGCTGATGCCGTGGGCGGCGCCGATCGGCAGCGGTCGCGGCCTGAGTCATCCCCATGCGTTGCGCACGCTGCGCGCGCATTTCCCCGAAGTGCCGCTGGTGATCGATGCCGGCCTTGGCCTGCCCTCGCAGGCGGCCGCGGCGATGGAGCTGGGCTACGACGCGGTGCTGCTCAACACCGCGGTGGCCCGCGCCGGCGACCCGGTGGCGATGGCGCGCGCGTTCGCCCAGGCGGTGGACGCCGGCCGCACCGCGTGGCGCGCCGGGCCGATCGAGCCGCGCGACCTGGCCGCGCCGTCCACGCCGGTGTCCGGTCGAGCGGAACTGGCATGAGCCGGCTCGACCCGTTCTATCCGGTGGTGCCGGATGCGGCCTGGGTCCGCCGCGTGGTCGCGGCGGGTGCGTGGCTGGTGCAGCTGCGTGCCAAGCACGCGGACCGCGACTGGCTGCGCGGCGAGGTCACCGCCGCGCTCGCCGCCTGCCGCGCGCGCGGCGCGCAGCTGGTGGTCAACGACCACTGGCAGCTGGCGATCGAGCTCGGCGCCGACTACGTCCACCTCGGCCAGCAGGACCTGCGCGACGCCGACTTGCCGGCGCTGCGCCGGCACGGCATCCGGCTCGGCCTGAGCACCCACGCCCCTGCCGAACTGGAGACCGCGCTGGCCTGCCGCCCGGACTACATTGCGCTGGGGCCGATCTGGCCGACCCAGCTCAAGGTGATGCCATGGCCGCCGCAGGGGCTGGCGCGCATCGGCGAGTGGAAGCGCGCCGTCGGCGCGCTGCCGCTGGTGGCGATCGGCGGCCTCACCCGCGAGCGCGCCGCGGCGTGCCTGGCCGCCGGAGCCGACGTGGTGGCGGTGGTCGGCGACATCGTGCGGCACGCCGATCCCGAGGCCAGTCTTCGCGCCTGGCTCGATGCCACGCGGTGCCCGGCATGAGCGCGCGCCATGCCACGCAGATGCGGTTGCCCGGCGTCGGCGCCGACGGCCAGGCGCGGCTGGCCGATGCCCGCGTGCTGGTGGTCGGCGCCGGCGGCCTCGGCTGCGCGCTGCTGCCGCTGCTGGCCGGAGCCGGGGTGGGCGTGCTGAGCGTGATCGATCCGGATGTGGTCGAGCTGGGCAACCTGCATCGGCAGACGCTGTACCGGATGGGCGACATCGGCCGCCCCAAGGTGGAAGCGGCTGCAGCGGCGCTGGCGGCACTCAATCCCGAGGTACGCATCGAGACGCTGCATCGCCCGCTCACCCCGGCCGCAGCGCCGGCCCTGGTCGCCGCCGCCGACGTGGTGGTGGACGCGGCCGACCAGTTCGCCGTCAGCTACCTGCTCAGCGATGCCTGCCTCGCCGCGCGGCGGCCGCTGGTCAGCGCCTCGGCGGTCGGCATGGCGGGCTACGCCGGGGTGTTCTGCGGCGACGTGCCGAGCTATCGCGCGGTGTTTCCGCAGTGGCCGGCCACCGCGGGCGACTGCGCCTCGGCCGGCGTGCTCGGCCCGGTGGTGGCGATGATCGGCGCGCTGCAGGCACAGCTGGTGCTGGCCCTGCTGCTGGATCTTCCGTCGCCGCCACGCGGTCGCCTGTTCCGCTGGGACGGCCGCGATTTCGCCAGCTTCGACTTCCGCGACGCGCCGGAGCCGCAGACCGCCTGGCCGCTGCTCGATCCGGTCCAGCTCGCCGCCGACGACGTGGTGGTCGACCTGCGCGGCCTGGACGAGGCGCCGCAGTCGCCCGTGCCGCGCGCCCTGCGCGCGACCAACGAGACGCTGCCGGCGTTGTGGCCGCAGCTGGCGGCGGCGCCACGGGTGGTGCTGGCCTGCCGCAGCGGCCTGCGCGCGGCGCGTGCGGCGGCATGGCTGCAATCGCAGGGCTGTACCCGCCTGGCGTTGATCGCCTTCAGCGCCAGCCACGCCGGATGATCCCCAACGTGCTCGGCATCGCCGGCAGCGACCCCAGCGGCGGCGCCGGCATCGCCGCCGACCTGAAGACCTTCGGTGCGCTCGGCGCCTACGGCATGGCGGCGATCACCGCGGTCACCGTGCAGAACACGCAGGGCGTACGCGCCGTGCAGGCCTTGCCGGCGGCACTGGTTGCCGAGCAGGTACAGGCGGTGTTCGACGACGTGCGGGTGGACGCGGTGAAACTGGGCATGCTGGCCGAGGCCGCCACCGTGTACGCCGTGGCCGAAGTGCTGCACACGAACGCCGCGCGCCACGTGGTGCTCGATCCGGTGCTGCGTGCCAGCAGCGGCGACGCCCTGGCCGGCGCCGGCATGCTCGCGGCACTGCGCGAGGCGCTGCTGCCGCAGGTCGAGCTGCTCACGCCGAACCTGGCCGAGGCGGCCGCACTGCTGGACTGCGTGCCGGCCGGCGGCCTGGAGGCGATGCGGGCGCAGGCCCGCCAGCTGCGCGCGCTGGGGCCGGCGTGGGTGCTGCTGAAGGGCGGGCACCTGGGCGGTGTGCGCAGCCCCGACGTGCTGGCCGGCGCGGACGGCGTGCAGGTGTTCGATGCCGCGCGCCTACGCACCCGCGCCGGCCACGGCACCGGTTGCACGCTGGCCGCGGCGATCGCCGCGCTGCGGCCGCGGCACCCAATGCCGGTCGCGGTGGCGCAGGCCAAGGCCTATCTGCAGGCGGCGCTGGTCGCGGCGGAACGCCTGGACGTCGGCCGCGGCCGCGGTCCGCTGCACCACTTCCACGCGCTGGACTGAGAGGTTGTGAGTTTTCCAACCTCTCAGACCGGCCACGGCGAGGGCATGGCGAGGGCATGGATGCCTGAGTTGAGGCAACGCAGGAGCAGTTGCCCGATGCCCGAGTTGAGGCAGCGCAGGAGCGGCTGCCCGAGGGCCGGGCATGAAACAGTCACGCAAGTGACTGTTTCATGTGAGCGAGTCCGGGCGTGTACCGGACTCGCGACTGAAGAAAACCACAGGAAGTGGTTTTCCTCACAGGCTCTGAGACCTCAGCGGCCGCCGGCCTGCACCCGCACCGCGAGCACCACGGTGTCGTCGGCTAGCTTCACCGGGGGGGCGGCGCGCGAGTCGGGCCGCCAGCTGTCGCCGGCGGCCAGCGTGCCATCCGGCGTCGTCAACCGGCCCTGCGCCACATGCAGCAGCACCACGTCGCCGGGGCCGTTGACCTCGCCGGGCTGGCGCCATACGGCGACGCCACCGGTGGCGTGCCCGCGGCGCAGCATCAGGTTGAAGTCACGGGTGGGGCCGCCGGCCAGCGCTACGTCCACCTTCGCCTCACCGGGGAACGCGAACGGCGTACACGGCACGGTCAGCGCGTGCGTGCGCGCGCCGTCCAGCGTCATCGTGAAGCCGGCGCCGTCGAGCAGCACGATCACGCGGTCGATGCCGGGAAAGGCGGAGAACGGCGCGGCGCTGTCCACCTCGGCCACGCTGACCCGCCACAGGAAATCGTCCATGCCGGCGCCAGACGGCTGGACGGCTATTTCGCGCGTGCGGCCCAGGCCGTTCTTCCACGGCTGCGGCGGGCGGTCGGCCAGGCGGATGATCATGCGGTCCTCTCGATGACGCGCCGGAATGGCGGCAACGCCTTCAGCATGCCGCTGCCGTAGCGCTTGGTGACCACGCGGCGATCCAGCAGCACGATGCGGCCATGGTCGCTCTCGTTGCGGATCAGGCGGCCGCAGTACTGGGTGAGCAGGCGCGTGGCCTCGGGGATGCTCACTTCTATGAAGGGATTGCGCCCGCGCGATTCCAGCCACTCGGCATAGGTGGCGCCGACCGGGTCGGTGGGCACGGCGAACGGCAGCTGGGTGATCACCACCGTCTCGCACAGCTTGCCCGGCAGGTCCAGGCCTTCGCCGAAGGAGGCCAGTCCGAACAGCGTGCTGCCCTTGCCGGCTTCGATGTCGGCGCAATGCTCGGCGACCAGCTGCGACTTACCCAGCGAACCCTGCGCGCGCACCTTGCGCACCTGCGCGATCGGCAGTTTCTGCAGCACGCGGTCGAGCTTGGTGCGCGAGGTGAACAGCACCAGGTTGCCGGCGTCCCAGTCCAGGTTTTCAGCCAGCCACTCGCTGATTTCTTCCGCGTGCGCCTCGCGTGCGTCGGGCAGCGTGCGCATCGAGGGCACTTCGAGCCGCGCCTGCGCGGCCAGGTCGAACGGCGAGGGCAGACTGAGCGTCAGCGCGTCGTCGGGCAGGCCCACCGCATCGGCGAAGTTGCGGAAATTGCCGCCGGCGCTCAGCGTGGCCGAGGTCAGCAGCACGCCGCTGGCGTTGCCCCACAGCACCTCGCGCAGCAGGCCGGCGGCGGATACTGCCGAGGCGTGGCAGACCAGCTGCTGGTCGGCGCCCAGGGTGACCCAGCGCGCCAGCGGCGGCGCGTCGTCCGGATCGTCGGCCGACCAGGCGCGCCAGCAGGCGGCCTGCCGGCCGACGCGTTCCAGCGCGATGCCCAGCTCGCGCGACAGCGCCTCCTGGGTCGGCCCGCCATCGGTCATCTCCACCACCGCGCGGCGCACCGCGCCCAGCCAGCGCTGCACCTCGCCGGTGAGCAGGCTGAGCGCCCGCGCCTGTTGCACCCACGGCGCGGGCAGCTGGCCGAGCGAGCCGCGGTACATCGGCTCGGTTTCGGCCGGGTCGGGCAGCCAGCCGAGGCGGATGGCTTTCTCCAGTTCTTCCAGCGCGTCGCTGAGTTCCTGCAGCCTGGCGTCGCCGGCGTCCAGGGTGAGCCGGCCCAGGCTTTCCTTGTCGGTCAGCGAATACGCCGCGTGCACCTGGCGGCCGAGCCGGCTCAGCTGGCGCACGCTGGCGGTGATGTGGACCTCGGCCGCGCCGCGGTCGATCGCCTTGCCGGGCAGGTGGTGGGCTTCGTCGAACACGTACAGCGTCTCGTCCGGGCGTGGCAGGATCACCCCGCCCCAGCCCGGCTCGGCGCCGCCGTCGGCCTCGCCCGGCATGGTGAGGTCGGCCAGCACCAGGTCCTGGTTGGCCACGATGATCTCGGCGTCGTCCACCGCGCGGCGCGCGACGAAGAATGGGCAGACCATGAACTGGCCGCACTTGCGGTTGGTGCAGCCGCCGGCGCTGGTGGTGATCATCGGGCGCAGCAGCTCGCTGACCGGTTCCGGCGCGCTGTCCATGTCGCCGTCCCACTCGCGGCGGTCGAACGCGCCGCGCAGCTTCGCCAGCGCCTGCTTGTCGCGCGGCTGCGGCGGCTTGTTCCACAGCAGCAGGTCCGCCTCGAAACCGGCCAGGCCCAGCTGCGCGTCGTGGATGCTGTTGGCCGCCATCAGCAGGTTGCGCGGGCACAGGTAGCGGCCGCGGCCCTTGGCCAGCGCCACCTTCGCCTCGATGCCGTTGAGCCGCAGGTAGAGCGGGATGTCACGTTGCACCAGCTGTTCCTGCAGCGCCACGGTGGCGGTAGCGATCAGCAGCTTCTTCTTCTGGAAGCGCGCCACCTCGACGCCGGCGATCAGGTAGGCCATCGACTTGCCGGTGCCGGTGGGCGCCTCGACCGCCGCCACGCCGCCGGCGCGGGCGAACGCCTTGGCCGTCTCGGCGATCATGCGCCCCTGCGAGGCGCGCGCGCGGAAGCCGGGCAGGCCGTCCTTCAGTCGTGCGTAGGCGGCGCGGATGGCGTCCTTGGTGGTGTCGGTGAGCATGGATGGAACGGGGACCTGCGCTGCGGATGACGCCGGAACACGGCGGCGCCGACTCATGGCGTGGCCAGCCGGACGCGATGGGGCAGTTTATCGGTATTGCGCGTTGGCCCGCATGGAGGCAGGCTCGTCATGTCCGATGCCGGCGTTGCCGCGGGGTTTCGACCGGGCGGGCCGTCCGCCGGCATTGGCGGGCGCGGGCTTGGGGATTCGATGAAGCATGCCGATGCCATGGAAGCGGGGCCGTCGCAGGGCGGATCGCTGCAGCTGAGCTGGCTGGCCCGGCTGATCGGCACGCATGCGCCGGAAGAGGTGGCTGCGGCGATCGCCGACCTGGTGCAGGCGCGTCCGGGTTGCGTCGCGGCCAGCGTGCGCTGGGGGCAGGGCGAGGTCGTTGCTGCGCAAGGCCGCCCGCCGATGTCGTTCGCGCCGGCCGATGCGTCGTGGCTGGTGGCGGCCGCCCGCACGGCCGGGCCGCTGCGGCACCCGGACGGGCGACGTGTGGCGGTTCGCCTGTGCACGCAGCCCGACGTGGCGCTGCTGTTGCTGCAGTTGCAGCCGGGCCATGCCGACGAGCGCTTCCTCGCGGGGCTGGAAACGCCGCTGCGACTGGCCGGCCAGCATCTGCGCTGGGCCTTGGAGTGGGCCGAGCTGAAAGATTCGCACGAGCAGCTCGAACGCTCGGAGAACCTGCAGCGCGCGCTGTTCGCGATCTCGGACCTGGCCGGCTCCGAGCGCGACATGCCCGACCTGCTGCGCGGCATCCACGCCATCGTCAGCACGCTGATGTATGCGGAAAACTTCTTCATCGTGCTGCATGATGCCGTGCAGGACACGATCCGTTTCCTGTACTTCGTCGACCAGCAGGAGCCGGTGCCCCCCGGCGGCGGCCAGGACATGCCGCTGGGCGCGATCGAGCACACGCTGACCTGGTACGTGATGCGCGACGGCAAGGCGCGCATGGGCAATGCCGAGGAGCTGCGCAGCCAGGTGGTGGGGCCGGTGACCCTGATCGGCCCGGACAGCTACGACTGGCTCGGCGTGCCGTTGCTGCGCGACGGCCAGCCGCGCGGCGTGCTGGTGGTGCAGAGCTATCGCCGCGACATCGGCTTCACCGACGAGGACCTCACCCTGCTGGAGTTCGTCAGCAGCCACATCCTCACCGCACTGGAGCGCAAGCAGGGCAAGGACGAGCTGGAGCAGCGGGTGCAGCGGCGCACGCTGCAGCTGGCGGAGGCGAACCGCGGGCTGCAGCAGGAGATCGTCGAGCGCCAGCGCGCCGAGCACCTGCAGACCGCGCTGTTCCAGCTCGCCGAGCTGGCCACCGCCGACATCGACCAGGGTACGTTCTACCGGCGCGTGCATGCGGTGGTGGGCGAACTGCTGAACGCGCAGAACTTCTTCATCGGGCTGCTCTCCGACGACCGGCTCAAGCTGACCTTTCCCTACTCGGTGGACGCGGTGCTGGCGCCGCCGGCCGAACGCGTGCTGACCCGCGGCCTGAGCGAATATGTGATGCGCCTGGGGCGCGCGCTGCGGGTGGACAACGCGGACATCGAGGAACTGGAGCAGCGCGGCGAGATCGCGCCGGGGCGGATGAGTTCTCCCGCGATGTACTGGCTCGGCGTGCCGTTGATCGTGGCCGACGAGGTCATCGGGCTGGTCGCCGTGCAGAGCTACCGCGCCGACGTGGTGTACGGCGCGGCCGACCAGGAACTGCTCAGCTTCGTCGCCTCGCAGGTCGCCAACAGCCTCACCCGGCGCCGCTCCGCCGAGTCGCTCCGGCGTGCCTACGAACAGCTGGAACAGCGGGTGGAAGAGCGCACGCTGGCCCTGCGCAAGGAAATCGGCGAACGCGAGCGCATGCAGGACCAGCTGCGCCATCAGGTCATGCACGACGCGCTCACCGGGCTGCCGAACCGCGGCTACCTGCGTGAGCGCATCGACCGCGCACTGGACGCCATGCGGCGCGAGCCGCAGCACCCCTGCGCGCTGTTGTACCTGGACGTGGACCGCTTCAAGATCATCAACGACAGCCTGGGCCACCTGGCCGGCGACGAGGTACTGAAGGAGGTGGCGCGGCGCCTGGCCGGCTGCGTGCGCCATCCGGATCTGGTGGCGCGGCTGTCCGGCGACGAGTTTGCGATCCTGCTGGAACAGGACGAACTGCCGTGGGCGGCCACCGCCGTGGCGCAGCGCGTGCTGGACGCGCTGGACGCGCCGATGCGGGTGGCTGGCAAGGAACTGCCGGTGACCGCCAGCATGGGTATCGCGATCGGCGACGGCAACTACGTGGCCGCCGACGAGCTGCTGCGCGACGCAGATATTGCGCTGTACCGGGCCAAGCAGCTGGGCCGCAAGCGCTACGAGCTGTTCGACGAGCGGCTGGCGCAGAACGTGGTCGACGTGCTCGCGCTGGAAGGCGAACTGCGTCAGGCGCTGGCACAAGGCTTGTTCGAGCCGTACTTCCAGCCGATCTGCGCGCTCGACGGCAGCGGGCGCACGCTGGGCTACGAGGCGCTGATCCGCTGGAACCATCCACAACGCGGCGTGCTGCGGCCAGGCGACTTCCTGAGGATCGCCGAGGACAGCGGGCTGATCGAGACGATCGACTGGCACATGTTCGAGCTGAGTTGCCGGCTGCTGCTGCAGCACGGACGCGACGACAGCTTCATGACGGTGAACGTGTCGGCGCTGCACCTGCGCCATGCGCATTTCGACCGGCGCCTGGTCCAGCTGCTGGAACGTACCGGGCTGCCGCCGCAGCGGCTGGTGCTGGAAGTCACCGAGGGCGCGCTGCTGGACAATCCCGAGCATGTGCGCGCCACGCTGGAGCGCCTGCGCGCGATCGGCATCGGCGCGGCGCTGGACGATTTCGGCACCGGCTACTCCTCGCTCAGCTACCTGCACTCGCTGCCGCTGCGTATCCTGAAGATCGACCGCGCCTTCGTGCAGGAACTGGACAAGGAGGGCAACACCTCCAGCACCACCGTGGTGGCGGCGATCCTGGCGCTGGCGCGCGCGCTCGGCATCCAGGTGATCGCCGAAGGCATCGAGACGCCGACCCAGCGCGATGCGTTGATGGCGATGGGCTGCGAGATGGGCCAGGGCTACCTGCTCGGCCGCCCGGCGCCGATCACACAGTGGCGGGCGCCGGGCGTCGCCGGTGCATGAGCGGTTCTAGGCGCCGGCGGCGATCTGCCGCAGCGCCTGCTCGAACGTCTCCGGCGGCTGCCCGCCGGAAATCAGGTGCTGGCCGTTGACGATGGTGGCCGGCACCGAGCGGATGCCGCGCGAGGTGAAGAACTGCTCCTGCGCGCGCACTTCGTCGGCAAACTCGTCGCCAGCGAGGATCTGCCGCACGCGTTCGCCATCCAGCCCCGCCTCGACGGCCAGCCGCACCAGCGTGTCGTGCGCGCCCACGTCCTCACCGTCGGTGAAATAGGCGCGCAGCAGGATCTGCTTCAGCGCCAGCTGGCGACCTTCCAGTTCGGCCCAGTGCAGCAGCCGGTGCGCGTCGAAAGTGTTGTAGACGCGCTTGCGCCGCTCCATGTCGAAGATGAAGCCCAGCGCCGCGCCGCGTTCGCGGATCATTTCCTGGTTCGCGGCGATCTGTGTGGCTGAACTGCCGTACTTGTGCACCAGATGCTCGACCGCATCCTCGCCTTCCGCCGCCATCTGCGGGTTCAGCTCGAACGGCTGGAAATGGATCTCGGCGCTGATCTCGCCGTCCAGCTTCGCCAGCGCCTGCTGCAGCGAAGCCAGTCCGATCGCGCACCACGGGCAGGAGACGTCGGAAACGAAGTCGATGCGGACGGAAGCGGGCTTGGTCATGGGTTGTCTGCCGAAGCGGGAGAGGTGCAAAAGATGGGGGCGGCACAAGCCTCTTCAATCCGTCGCGTCAAGCGTACGGCGGCGCACGTCGCATGGGATGAGATACCAGCGATTACACTGAAGGTTTCCCGGACAGACCCCAGGTCCGGGCGATTCTTGCAGCTACCAGCGGGCAGGTACATGTCACATCGTCGAATCATCCACCAGATTCCGTCCGGCGCGGGCGGGGTTGCCTTTGGACATTCGGTGTCGCGATGAAAACCCGCGCACGCATTGCCACCTGGCAGCGGCTACGCCAGCAGCCCACCTGGAAACTGCTGGCGGCGGACAACGCGCCGCTGATTGCCGCCCTGCTGCAGGCGCTGCTGCTCGATGGCGAACGCCAGTTGCCGGCCTCGCTGCTGCACGAGCGGCTGGCGCGCGAATTGGACGAATTGCGCACGCATGGCCACACGGTGCCGCGCACGGCGCAGGCCTACGTGGCCGAATGGCTGGCCGCCGGCTGGCTGGAGCGGCGCTTTCCCGCCGGGGCCAGCGAGGAACAGTACGAGCTGACCGCGCCGGCGATCGCGGCGCTGCGCTTCCTGGGCAGCCTCGACGCCAGCCGCAGCGTGGCCACCGAGAGCCGGCTGGCACTGGTGATCCAGCAACTGGTGCAACTGGCGCGGCAGACCGATGCCGACCCGCACAGCCGCCTGGGCGAACTGCTCGCCGAGCGCGAGCGCATCGATGTGCAGATCGCCGCGGTCAGTGAGGGCCGGGTCGACGTGCTGGACGAGACCCGCGCGCTGGAGCGCGCCCGCGAGGTGATCGCGCTGGCCGACGAGTTGGCCGAGGATTTCCGCCACGTGCGCGACGATTTTCAGCAGCTGGACCGGGAGTTCCGCGAACGCATCATCGACGACGAGCGCCAGCGCGGCGAGATGCTGGAGGCGCTGTTCGCCGGCGTCGACGTGATCGCCGAAAGCGAATCCGGGCGCAGTTTCGACGCGTTCTGGCGGCTGCTCACCGACGCCGAGCAGAGCGGCCAGCTGGAAGCGGCGGTGGACGCGGTGACCAGCCGCCCGTTCGCCTGCGCGCTGGACCGGCGCGAACGCAGCTTCCTGCTACACCTCACCCGTACCCTGCTCGATCGCGGCGGCCACGTGCACGACGTGCTGCAGCATTTTGCGCGCAGCCTGAAGGGCTTCGTGCAGAGCCGCGCCTACCTGGAACAGCGCCGCCTGCACCAGTTGCTGAAACAGGCCCAGGTCGAGGCGCTGAAGCTGCGCGACCGGGTACGCAGCAACCAGGGCATCGACTACACGCTGACCCTGAGCAGCGCGCGGCTGCATTCGCTGTCGCGCTGGCGGCTCAACGATCCGCGCACCGGCCAGGTCGACGGCAGCATCGTCCGCGCCGACGGCGCGGCGATCTCGCTGGACAGCGTGGGCGAGCTGGTGGCGCAGTCGGAGATCGACTTCCGCAGCTTGAAGCAGCGCGTGCGGGCGTTGCTGGCCGAGCGCGCGCAGTGCTCGGTCGGTGCCGTGCTCGAACACTATCCGGCCGAGCAGGGTCTGGGCAGCGTGGTCGGCTACGTCGCGCTGGGCAGCCGCCACGGCATGCTGGTGGCCGATCGCCACGAATCGGTGAGCTGGCGCGGCGAGGATGGCCGCGAACGCCGTGCGCGCATTCCTCTGCTGTACTTCCTCAAGGAAAAACGCGATGAACTGGTCTGAAGACAGGGACGAACCGACCCCGGAAAACCCGTTGCCGGAAAGCGTGGGCGATCCCGCGCTGTTCCCCGGCGACACCGGCAGCCTGCCGTTCGGGGCGCGCCGCGTGCTGTGCCAGTTGCTGGCCGGCCCCAGCGTGGACGCCGAGCGCCATGCGTTGCTGTGGCCGGTGCTGCTGCGCGAGGAAACCGCCATCCGCGCGCGCCTGAGCGACTTGTTTCTGGAGCTGGTGCTCGACCGCGACCTGCGCGTGGCCTTCGTGCGCCAGGCCGACACCGGCGGGCTGGAAACGCCGACCCTGCTGCGCTCCAGTCCGCTCACCTTCATCGACTCGGTGCTGCTGCTGGCCCTGCGCCAGCGCCTGGCCGAGGCCGAGGCGCACGGCCAGCGCGCCGTGGTGGAGGAGGACGAGCTGCATGCGCAACTGGCCGTATACGAACCGCCGCAGGGCACCGACCGCGCCGGCTTCGTCCGGAAGCTCAACGCGGCCATCGAGAAGATGAAAAAGAACAACGTGCTGCAGCCGATCCGCGGCAGCGAGGGACGTCACGAGGTCTCGCCCACGCTGAAGTTGCTGTTTTCCGCCGAGGACGTGCAGGCGCTGGGCGCGGTCTATCGCGAGCACCTGGCCGGCCGGCATGGTGGCGCGGACGTGGAGAGCGAGGAGGACGAGGGATGAAAAAGTCCGACGGCGCTCCTACCCTGTTCCTGTCTGACCTGCCCACGCCGCGCGAGGAGCAGTTCCGCATGCGCCGCCTGCAGGTACTCAACTGGGGCACCTTCTCCGGCCTGCACGAGGTGCCGATCGCCGAGCGCGGCTTCCTGTTCGTCGGCCGTTCCGGCTCGGGCAAGTCGACCCTGCTCGACGCGATGTCGGCGTTGCTGGTGCCGCCGGCGCTGGTGGATTTCAACGCCGCCGCGCGGGAGGCCGAGCGCAGCGGTCGCGACCGCTCGCTGGTGTCCTACGTGCGCGGCGCCTGGGCCGACCGCCACGACGACGATTCGGGCGAGGTCGCCACCCAGTACCTGCGTCGCGGCGCCACCTGGTCGGCGCTGGCGCTGGAATACCGCAACGCGCTGGGCCGCTGCGTCACGCTGGTGCGGTTGCTGTGGATCCGCGGCAACAGCTCCAGCGCGGCCGACGTGCAGAAGTATTTCATCATCGCCGAGCGGCCGTTCGAGCTGGCGACGGAACTGGCCGGCTTCGACCTGGACATCCGGCGCCTCAAGCAGCGCATTTCCGATGTCCACTATCACGAGACTTTCAGCGCCTACGCCGAACGCTTCCGTCGCCTGCTAGGCATCGGCAACGACACCGCGCTGCGCCTGCTGCACAAGACCCAGTCGGCGAAGAACCTGGGCGACCTCAACCATTTCCTGCGCGACTTCATGCTGGAGCGGCCGGAAACCTTCACCGTGGCGGAACGGCTGGTGGCCGAGTTCGCCGAACTGGACGAGGCGCACAAGGCAGTGGTCACCGCGCGCGAGCAGATCGAAACCCTGCGCCCCGCACGCACGGCGCACGACCGGCTGATGGACGTGCGCCGCGAACGCAGCGAACTGGACGAGCTGCTGGCCGGCATGGACGGCTACCGCGAGCGCCAGCGGCTGCGCCTGCTCGACACGCGGCTGGTCGAGCTGGACACGCTCGACCGCGGCCTCGAAGGCGAGGAGGGCCGCCGTCAACAGACGTGGGAACAGCACCAGCGTGAACTGGGCGACCTGCAGGCACGCCACCGCGAACAGGGCGGCGACCGCATCGAACAACTGCAACGCGACCACGACAGCGTGTCGCGCGAGCGCGATGCCTGCCTGCGCCATCGCGGCGTGGCCGAGAGCGCGTGCCGGCAACTGGATTGGCAGCTCGGCGCCACCCCGCAAGGCTTCGCCGAACAACTCGCCGAGGCGCGCAGCCTGCTGGACGCCAGCCAGGACGCCGCCGCCAATGCCGACCAGCGCATGCTGGAACTGGGCATGCAGAAAAAACAGGCCGAGCTTGATTTTGCCAGGGCACGTGCCGAGATCGCCGCGCTGGAAAAGCATCCGTCGAACGTTCCCGAATACATGCAGACCTTGCGCAGCCGGCTGTGCGCCGCGGTGGGCCTGGCCGAGACCGCGCTGCCGTTCGCCGGCGAGCTGATCCAGGTACGCGCGGACGAAGCGGCGTGGAGCGGCGCGATCGAACGCCTGCTGCACGGCTTCGCGCTGTCGCTGCTGGTGGACGAGCGGCATTACGCCAAGGTGGCCGCGTGGGTCGACGCCACCCATCTGGGCGGCAAGCTGGTGTACCACCGCATCGGCGCCGCAGATGGGCTGAACGTGTCCGCGCCGCCACCGCGTTCGCTGCTGCACAAGCTGGAGCTGGCGCCGCATGCACACCAGGAATGGCTGCACGCCGAACTGCTGCGCCGCTACGACTACGCCTGCGTGGACAGCGTGCAGGCGTTGCAGCGCAGCGATCGCGCGATCACCGCACAAGGCCAGATCAAGCACGGCCGCAGCCGCCACGAGAAAGACGACCGCCACGCCGTCGACGATCGCCGCCAGTGGGTACTGGGCTTCGATAATCGCGACAAGCTGGCGCTGTACAAGGCCGAGGCTGGCGCGTTGGCGCAGCAGATTGCCGGTGCCGACCATGCGATCGCGGCGATCCACGCCGAGCGCAGGCAGCGGGCCGACCATGCCGCCGCCGCGCAGTCGCTGGCCAACCTGCGCTGGAGCGATATCGACGTCGCTCCGCTGCTCACGCGGCTGGATGCCATCGCCATCGAATTGGGCGAGTTGTCCAAAGCCAATGTGACCCTGCGCGACCTGGGCGAACGCATCGCCACGAAGGAAAAACAAGTTACTGCAGCGCAGCGCCTTCTGAATGACGTGCGCGTCGAACGCGATGGTCATAGGCGCGAACACGGACGGCTGGACAAGGAGCGCGCCCGCTGCGTCGACGACGTGGCGGCCAAGCCGCTGACGCCGCTGCAACGGCAGGGCCTGGATGCGCGCTGTGAAGCCGGCGCGGCGTTCACCCTTGGCAATCTGGCCGAGCGCACGCTCGCGATGGAGCGTGCGCTGAACCAGGGCATCGGCGCGCTGGAGACCGAGGCCGGTGCGCAATCCCATCGCATCGTCAGCGGTTTCGAGGCGTTCCGCCGCCGTTGGCCGCAGGATGCCGGCGACGTGCAGGCCGATCTGCAGAGCGCGGCGGATTTCTTCGCCCGGCTGGAGCGGCTGGAACGCGACGGCCTGCCGGCCCACGAGGCGCGTTTCTTCGACATGCTGCGCACGCAGAGCGGGCAGAACCTGGTGGCGCTGCAGACGCACATCGCGCAGGCGCACAAGGCGATCCGCGCACGCATGGAAGACGTCAACGCCAGCCTGGAGAAAGTGCCGTTCAACCGCGGCAGCGTCCTGCAGATCCGGCCCGAGGATCGCCGCCTGCCCGAGGTGATCGAGTTCCGCCAGCAGCTGCGCGACGTGCTGGCGCACCAGCGCACCGACGACCGCGAACGCGCCGAGGCGCAGTTCGAAGGCCTGCGCAAACTGGTCGCCCGGCTGGCCTCGACCGACCCCGAGCACAAGCGCTGGCGCGAACAGGTGCTGGACGTGCGCCTGCACGTGGAGTTCATCGGCGAGGAACGCGATGCGGTGAGTGGCGAGCAGTTGGAGGTCTACCGCAGTGGCGCCGGCAAGTCCGGCGGCCAGCGCCAGAAACTGGCCACCACCTGCCTGGCCGCCGCGCTGCGCTACCAGCTGGGCGACGAGGACGGCGGCGTGCCGCAATACGCAGCGGTGGTGCTGGACGAAGCGTTCGACAAGGCCGACAACGAATTCACCGCGATGGCGATGCGCATCTTCGAGAACTTCGGCTTCCAGATGATCGTGGCCACGCCGTTGAAATCGGTGATGACGCTGGAGCCGTTCATCGGTGGCGCCTGCTTCGTCGAGATCAACGGACGGCACGATTCCGGCGTGCTGATGATCGAATACGACGCCGCCAGCCAGCGGCTGGACCTGCCGCGTGCGCGCGAAGGCGACGATGCGCAGCCCTGAGCAGGCGGTCGCCCTGCTGCGCGGCCTATGGCCGCGCCAAGCCGGTGATTGGCTGGGCGGCGGCGGCGAGTGGCCGCTGCGTGTATCGCTGGCGACCCCGGGTGAAAAGCAGGCCAGCGCGCACTGGGTGGCGTTCGAGGCCTGGCGATCGGCGTGGAAGAGTTGGCCGGGCGGTGAGGTGAGCTGGATCGAGCGGCGCTGGCCCCTGCTCGGTCGCCAGGTGGTGCCGGAAGCGCTGTTGCTGCCCGACGCGAATGCACTGGCCGCCCTGCTCGGCGAAACCGTGCGCTGGCAGCGCGCCTGTGCGCGGTTCGCGACGTGGACGCAACGCTGGCCATCGCTGGCCACCGGGCTGCGCCGTCAATACCTTTTGCTGGCCGACACCGGGGAAACCGAGTTCATCCGCCTCGGTGACATGCTGGTGTGGCTGCAGGCACACCGTGCGTCGAACCTGTTCGCCCGCCAGTTACCGGTGGCCGGGCTCGACAGCAAATGGCTGGAGACCCGTACCGGCTTGCTCGGCGACTGGCTGCGCACACTGGCCGATTTGCCCCGTGACACCGATTTCTGGCGAGCCAGCGGCTTGCGCCGCGAGCCCGATCGACTGCGCCTGCGCGTGCTCGATCCCGCCTTGCGCGCCCGCGTTGGCGGCCTGGGCGACATCCATGCGCCGTTCGACCAGCTGGCTGCGCTGGCGTTGCCGGCGCGCCGCGTGTTCATCGTCGAAAACAAACAGACCGGCCTGGCCTTCGACGACCTGCCTGGCGCCGTGGTGCTGATGGCGCGTGGTTATGCGGTCGATCGCCTGCATGAACTACCGTGGTTGCGTGCTGCCGATGCGGTGCATTACTGGGGCGACCTGGACACCCACGGCCTGGCCATCCTCGGCCACCTGCGCGGCCACCTGCCGCAAGTGCGGTCGCTGCTGATGGACGAGGCAACCCTGTTGACCCATCGCGCGCTGTGGGTGACCGAACCGCAACCGCACCGCGCCGACGCGATCGAGTACCTGGATACCGCCGAGCAGGCGCTGTACCGGGACCTGCGCGGCGACCGCTGGGGCGTGCGCGTGCGACTGGAGCAGGAGCGGGTCGGCTGGGATGTGGCGTGGGCGAAGATTCGTTCGATGGCAAGCGGATGAGTGGTTCGATCCGATGTGTCGGACGGCGGAGTGATGGTTCCGCCGCGTGAGCGGGCTCCTACGGCAGCGGGTGGGGATTGGAGTCGCTTGACAGACATGAGCCATCGCGCTCATTGAACGTTATTTCGTGTCAATCATCGTGGCCGGGGAATTGCGCAAGCCGCCCGCCTTTCTCGCGAGCGCCGTCGGCGAGCAGGGCTGGCAGGGATTGCAGGATCGGGTGATCGAGGCCGTCGTCACGCATGCGTCGGGCCAGCTCGCTGGCATGATCGGGCAAGGCCTCGGCCATGCCGGCAATGCGCGCCAGCGCCGGTTCGATATCCACGCGCGCGTCGCGCAGCAGCGTTTCCCAGTGGTGCCGGCGGATGTCGCGCAGGCGGTAGGTGCTGCCGATTTTCATCGCCATCGCCAGTTTGTCCTGGCGCAGCGCCGGGTAGGCAAGCGCGCTGCCCAGGTCGTACAGCGGCGCCAGGCGAACGCGGCCGCCGCGACCAAACAACAATGCGTGGTTCTTCGCGTGTGCATCGGTGCCGGCGATCAGCCAGTTGAACGCCAGTGCGTCGATGAAGGTATCCACGTCTCCGGACGGGGCGCTGGAATGGGTGCGCAATACGTCGATGATGGCCAGCGGGCCGGGGCCGCCGTCGCTCTGGTATTTGCGTGTTGGCGAAACGGCGAGCGCCTGGCACAGGTCTTCCTGATGTACGCGTAGCAGTCGGCCCTGATGCTCGACACGATCGAAACGGGCCACCACGATGGCGGACTCGCCGTCGAACCGGTGCAATTCGGACTGCGCCACCGGCAGGCCGAGCCGGCGGGCCAGGGCGAGGCAAAAATGTTCGTTCTCGGCGTGGCCATCGAACGCGGCGGTCGCCGGCTTCAGGATGTGCGTGGTGGGTGTGCGCCCGGCGGGCACGCCCCAGCGGCCATCGCGTCGCAGCAGCGCCGTCTTCGGTTGCGCGCCGGCGAGACTGAACTGGCCATGGTCGGTGGCGCGGCGGGTGGCGGAAGGGTCGCGTCGCAGGGCACGCAGGCGTTCGCCGATCTCGGTTTCGTCCAGCCAGCCGATGTCATCGACGACTTGATCCTGCAGCGCGGACAGGCGCTCGGTTGGCACGAACTGCACCGCGCCGGCGCAATCCTCTCCGATGTGCGTCAGCAGGCCGAACGCGTTGCGGGCGGAGACGTGGAACCGGCTGGCCCAGTGCGCCAGGGTCTGCTCGTTGTCTGGCAGCAGCCCCCACAGGAAGGCGTCGATCACGGCATGCGGATGCGTCGCTCGTACCAGCGGCATGGATAGCGACAGCGGCAGGGCGTCAGGATGCCGACGCCACGCGTCCGTGTAGTCGAAACGCAAGCGGCCGCTGCGTTCGCGGGCGACGGTGCCAATGGCCGTGCCGTCCATCACGGCGACCAGCGTGTCGACCGTCACTGCGGCTGCCGTGCGGCATCGATGATGGCGTCGATGTCGATATCCGGCGTATCGGCGACGTGACCATAGGAAAGTGTCGCCAAGCCGGTTTGCAGCGGGTTGTCGAGCGTGTTGAGGGCACGCAGCACCAGGCCCATTTCCGCGCGCGGCTTGCCGCGCTCGACCTCCACCACCCATTGCCGGCTGACACCGATGCGGCGGGCCAGCTCAGCTTGGCCAAGCCCGGCCTTCTTGCGGCTTTCACGCAGCAGGGCACCGATGTCCTGTGGAGTTCGGATGAGCATGATGGCCTCGGAGTCACCGTACGGCGACATTACGAAATGTCAGCGATCGCGGACAATATAGCTATGTCGTCGCTCGTTGACAATATCCGGCAGGCTTCAGCTTTTCATGACGTTTCGAACTACGGCCTCGGCCGCCTTGATGCCGTCCACCGCGGCGGAGAGGATGCCGCCGGCGTAGCCGGCGCCTTCGCCGGCGGGGTAGAGGCCGCGGGTGTTGAGGCTTTGCAGGCTGTCGTCGCGCGTGATGCGAACGGGCGAGGAGGTGCGTGTCTCCACGCCGGTGAGGATGGCGTCATGCATCGCGTAGCCGCGCAGTTGCCGCTCGAACGCGGGCAGCGCCTCGCGGATCGCGGCGATCGCGTAGTCCGGCAGCGCGCTGTCGAGATTGCCGAGAGTCACGCCCGGTTGATACGAAGGCAGCACGTTGCCGAATTCGCGCGAGGCGCGGCCGGCGAGGAAGTCGCCGACGAGTTGCGCGGGCGCGTTGTAGTTTTCGCCGCCGAGCACGTAGGCGTGGCTTTCCAGCGCGCGCTGCAGCGCGATGCCGGCGAGCGGGCTGCCGCTGGCATCGAACGGCGCGAAGTCGGCGGGCTCGATGCCGACCACCACCGCAGCGTTCGCGTTGCGCTCGTTGCGCGAGTACTGGCTCATGCCGTTGGTGACCACGCGGCCGGGTTCGCTGGTGGCGGCCACCACAGTGCCCCCGGGGCACATGCAGAAGCTGTATACGGAGCGGCCACCTTTGCCGTGATGCACCAGCTTGTAGTCGGCCGCGCCAAGGATCGGATGCCCGGCCTGCGGGCCGAAGCGGTCGCGGTCGATCACCGACTGCGGGTGTTCGATGCGGAAGCCGATCGAAAAGGGCTTCGCTTCCAGGTGCACGCCGCGCGCATGCAGCATTTCGAACGTATCGCGCGCGCTGTGGCCGAGCGCCAGCACTACGTGGTCGGCACGAATCCGTTCGCCGCTGGCCAGGGTGACGCCGCGCACGCGGCGCCCGCCGGTTGCATCGGTGTCGATCAGCAGATCGTCCATGCGCTGGTTGAAACGGATCTCCCCGCCCAGCGACTCGATCGTGGCGCGCATGTTCTCCACCATCGAGACCAGGCGGAACGTGCCGATGTGCGGCTTGCTGACGTAGAGAATCTCCTCCGGCGCGCCGGCCTCGACGAATTCGGTGAGCACCTTGCGGCCGTGATGCTGCGGGTCGCGGATCTGGCTGTGCAGCTTGCCGTCGGAAAACGTACCGGCACCGCCCTCGCCGAACTGCACGTTCGACTCGGGATGCAACTGGCGCTTGCGCCACAGGTCCCAGGTGTCCCTGGTGCGCTCGCGCACCTGCTTGCCGCGGTCGAAGATGATCGGGCGCAGACCCATCTGCGCCAGGATCAGTCCCGCGAACAGGCCGCAGGGGCCGAAGCCGATCACCAGCGGGCGGTGTTCCGGCCGCGGCGGCGCCTTGGCCACGAAGTGGTAGCTGGTGTCCGGCGTGGGCTGCACGTGCGCATCGCCAGCAAAGCGCTTGAGCAGCTCCGCCTCGCGCGGGGTGTCGATGTCCAGCGCGTAGATCAGCATGATCGCACCGCGCTTGCGGGCGTCGTAGCCGCGCCGGGCGATGGTGTAGCCGGTGAGTTCGGCGGCGCCGATGTCCAGCCGCCGGAGGATCGCGGCGCTGAGCGCGGCCTCGCCGTGGTCGAGCGGCAGCTTGAGGTCGGTCAGTCGCAGCATGGGAGCCCGGTGGGTCGATCGGCGAGGGGCGCGGGCCCGGTGGGCTATTGTCGATGCGACGTCGCATGCCCGACAAGGCACTCCGGCCTGCGACATCCCGTGCGCGCCCAAAGTCGGCGCCAACGCGGGCGGCGCGGCCCGAAAGTGACCTGTTGGGTCAGTTCAGGCCGCCAGCATGGTCAGAATTTGTTCGCCCGTGGCGCGCGGGTGCAGCAGCAGGTACTGCGGGCGCCGGTTGCGGTCGTGCCGGCGGGCGGCGACGACGCACGGCTCGCCGTCGGCGGCGGTGACGCACAACGGGGCCGGGCGGCGCCGGTCCCACGGGTGACGCAGCACCAGGCCGTGCTGCGGGCCACCGACGATGATGCACTTGATCTGTTCCATGACGTTTGCTCCGGGAAAGGGGGATGTGGAGGAGTTGCTTCCCCTTCTTGCAGGACGCAGGCCACGGGCCGACGGCAAAATGCGATGCGCATCACACTTTGGCGATCTGGCGGGGGGGGGGGGGGGGGGGGGGGGGGGGGGGGGGGGTGGG